>JBDTNQ010000068.1:0-24267 GCA_039933635.1 Acidobacteriota bacterium | reverse complement strand
ACGTCACGCCGATCGATGAACTGGTCGAGCTTGCCGTCCGAGTCGCACGTGATGTCCCCGAGCACCGCCTGACGCGTCGGCGTCTCGTTCAGCCGGTGAATCGGCATCACCGGGAACAGCTGCTTGATCGCCCACGAGTCGGGAATCGACTGGAAGAGCGAGAAATTGCAGAAGTACGTGTCCGCCAGCGTGTCGTCGAGTCCCTGCAGATCCTCGGGCACATCCTCCATTTGCTGCACGAGTTTGCGCAGCTTGGTGCAGATGGCCCAGTACACCGTTTCGGCCTGGCAGCGCTGCCCCAACGGCAGGTACCCGGCGTTGAACAGGTTCAACGCCATGTCGAGCGCCTGCTGCGCGTCGTGGTAGCTCTCGAGCGCGTTGCGCGCCGTCAGGTTCTGATACGTCTCTTTCAGGTCGATCAGCGGCTGTTCGAGATCCTCTCCGTTGCCGTTGAGCGTGATTTCCGCTTCTCCGAAACCGGACACCCCCAGCACGTTGAAGATGAGCACGCTGTGGTACGCCACCACCGCGCGACCGCTCTCCGACACGATGGTCGGGTGCTTCACTCCGGCATCGTCACACACCGTCTGGATGTGGTACACGACGTCGTTCGCGTACTCCTCGAGCGTGTAGTTCACGCTCGATTCGAAGTTCGTCTGCGATCCGTCATAGTCCACGCCGAGACCGCCGCCGACGTCGAGGTATTCGAGCCCCGCGCCTTCCTTGACGAGCTCCGTGTACACGCGCGCCGCCTCATTCAGGGCGCCCTTGACGATGCGGATGTTGGGGATCTGGCTGCCGAGGTGGAAATGCAGGAGCTTGAAGCAGTCCTGCATGCCGTAGGACTTCAGCTCCTCGAGCCCCTGCCGCACTTCCGCAACGGTCAGGCCGAATTTCGATCGGTAACCGCCGGAGGACTGCCACCGGCCACCGCCGCGGGCGGCCAGTTTTACGCGCATACCGATCTGCGGCCGCACGCCCACCTTACGGGCGTACTGCAGGATCAATCCCAGCTCGGTGTACTTCTCGACGACGGGGATGATCCGACGGCCCATCTTGTGGGCGAGCATCGCCATCTCGATGAACTCGGCATCCTTGAACCCGTTGCAGATGATGGGCGTGTCGTTGTCCGTCATCGCGATGACGGCCAGCAATTCCGGCTTGGAGCCCGCCTCCAGGCCGAACCCGTACGGGCGCCCGAAATCGAGGACTTCCTCGACCACCTGCCGCTGCTGGTTGACCTTGATCGGGTAGACGCAGAAGTACTTGTTCTCGTACTGATGCTGGGCGATGGCCGCCTGGAAGGCGCCGTGGATGTCCGCCAGCCGCTGTTTGAGAATGTCGCGGAAGCGAATGAGGATCGGCAGGCCGATTCCCCGCAGTTGCAGGTGGTCGACCAGCTGCTTCAGGTCGATCGCCCGTTCCGGCTCCCTGGTCGCGTGAACGCGCACATGGCCATTCGGCCCGATGGAGAAGTAGCCTTTGCCCCATCGGTCGATCTCGTAGAGTTCGGACGCGTCGGAGACCGTCCAGGGATCGCCCTGGCGCCACGCGCGCGTTACACGGCTCGTCGTGCTCACAGCGCCCAATGATAAGACATCGCGCTCACGTTTTTCTTGGCGCGGCCAGAAAATCGCGAACGGAGCCCGGGCGGACCGTTTCGAACCGTCAGCGCCGCGCCACGACCGGCGCGTCGCGCGGTTCCACCTCCGCCGCCGAACGGCGCTGCAGGTTCGACCGGGACACCACCGCGTGGCGCGTGTGTGTGGGATCGGGGCATGAGGCCCCGCGCGCGTCGATCGTCACCACCACGCGCCCTTCGTACGTCTCGTAGACGCCGACGAGGCATCCGCAGGTCAGAACCTCGCCGGTGAGCCCTCGGAGCAGTCTCATCGTTGTAATAGACACCACCACCGCCCGATTCGTTTAGTGTCGCGGCAAAGAAATTTCCGGCTTTTGCTGCGACTGACGTTCCTGTCGCAAAGCGCGTCATGGAGTCACACCAACCTCACCCACGCCCGTCAGAACGTAACACCGAGTCCGAAGTTGACACGCGTGTCGGCGTGCCGACCGTGCGCCACCGAGACGCCCAACCGAAACACCGTCGCCGTCACCCACGCCCCGGCGCCGAGTCCGATGTGGACTGGTTGTCCCCCCAGCCGCTGTCCATGCGCCGCCGCGACGCCGGCGTCGGCGAACACGCTGATACCGAGGCGCGCCACATGCAACGGCGACGACAACGGCACACGCAGCTCGCTCGACGCCGTGGCAACGGTGTCGCCCACGAAGGCGCCCGCCTTGAATCCCCGAAGCGACGACCAACCGCCGAGCAGCGGTTGGAGATAAGGCGGCAGCACGTCCCTCCCGGCCTGCCCGGTGACCCTTCCCACCAGAATCGTTTGTCCGACCAGTCCGAGATAGCCGCGCGCATCGAACGACCGCCGGTCGACCCGTCGCCCGTCGACATGAAATCGCGTCCAGGCCGCGCGCGCATAAACGGCGTTACGGGGCATCGCGGGGTCGAGTCGCGTGTCGAACGTCGCATCCACGCTGGCTGATGCGAGGTGGTCGTCCTCCCCGAGAAACGAAACGTGCGCGGACGCGACCTCTCCACCCAAACGAACCGGGCCGGCCGCGCGCTCGATCCGCGCCCATATCCGCTTCCGATCGTCGTCAGCATCGAACGCCGGGTTGCGCCGCCGCTCCACCTCGATTCCCCCCTGCACGCGGTCGATCGGTCCGCTCTTCACCGCCTGGTCGAACTCCGCGCCGGCGCGCTTGGTCCCGCCCCACGTGAGCGGAAACGCGAAGCGACTGCCCTTGTTGGGCACGTCCACATATGCAAGGCGCGCTCCATACGTCAGACCGTAGCCGTCTTCCCCGTCGAGCACGGGCATGAACATGAGATTTCGCACCGGTCCGCGTCGCGACACGCGCGGCAGTTCGCCGGGCACGCCCGGCAGTTCAATCCGCACCGGCCGCTCGTTGACGAGAATGACCACCGAGATACGAGATGCGTCGACGATGGAGGCGTAGCGCTTGAGGACCGTGACGTCTTCGAAGCGCCTGGTCGCCAGCAGACGCGTTCGCGTGTCGGTCAACACGGCCGGCGTAAACAGTGCACCGACGACCAGGCCGGCGGTCGTCAGGATCTCGGCATCCGGTGTGGCATTGTTGCCGTGCACCTGAATGGCGGCGATGACTTCGGCGGAGGCCGTCTGCTCGACGCGCGAACCGGGTTCCTGTGTGGACGCGAGGGCCGGCGTGAGCGCCAGCCACCATCCGAACAGCAGCATCGCGACAATCATCGGCTCGCCGGAAGGATGATGCGGCCGGTCGACGTCGCCTCGCGATAATCGCGGTACTCGAGGTGATAGCGAACGCCCACGTCACCCATCGCCATTGTGCCGGTCATCAGCGCGTCCACGTCGCGCGGCAGCCAGACGCCGGGAAACGGCTGGCTCATCGTCATGCTCGCCTTCATGTCATCGATCCGCACCAGCCATGCCCCGGGCAGGAAATCGAGGTCGACGTTGTCGAACGTGTAACGCACGATTTGGTGTGCCGACCCGTCCACCCAAAGCGTGACGAGCGCTACCTTATTCATCATGCGCTCCATCGTGGCCTCGACATCTTCGTTGCCGTCACGGCGGCGCTCGCGGCGGCGCTGGTCTTCGGCGTTCTGCTCGTGGGTGAACAGCCGCGCGGGGTAGTACTCGATGCGGAACGTCTCACGCCCGTCGATCGTCTCTCGCCCCGCGAGCGCGTATCGTCCAGGCTCGAACTTGAACCGCAGAAAGTAGGCGGAGTCGATGAACTGTGGCTGACGCGTCTGCGCGATCAAACCCTCCACCGTTGAGGGCCGCTCGCTGGCGGCCGGCGCCGCGTCGCCGCTCGCGGTCGTGCTTCCTTTCTCACGCGCCTTCGCGCGGCGCAGGAAGTCGTCTTCGTACTTGCGGCGATCCGCTTCGGACACGGTGGCGCCGTTGGCCTTCACCGGGCTGCGGACGAAGAACCCGTCGCGGATGAACCAGGCGTAGTCGCGCTGATCGCCCCAGAGCCTGATCTTCCCCGGCCCCACGACCTCGACCTGCTCGCGCTCATCCAGAATGTACTGCTGGAGCTTCTTCCAGTTCTGGTCGCGAGTGGCGAGGACCGATGCCATGAAGGTGTCCAGGTCCGACTGCGCCTCGCTCGGCACAACCATGGCCGTCGACGCCAGCATCGCCGCGCACAGCAGCAGTTTCACGATCGGCCTCATCAGCCCTCCCTGCTCAAGAGACCGGGTCTCCGTGATGACCGAGGAGACCCGGTCTCTTACCGTTATGATCCTCTTGCGTGGCCGAACTTCCTCTGCTCGTCAATATCGCCGTGGCCCTGGCGTATGCCCTCATCGGCGGCCTGCTCGCCAGACGGCTGCGGTTGCCGACCATCGTCGGCTATCTGGTCGCCGGTGTCGCGCTCGGACCGTTCAGCAAGGGGTTTCACGCCGACGAAGCCTCCATTCACCAGCTGGCCGAGTTCGGGGTCATCCTGCTGATGTTCGGCATCGGCATGCACTTCTCCTTCCGCGACCTGTGGAACGTGCGCGACATCGCGCTTCCTGGCGCGCTCCTGCAGACCGGGATCACCACCGCCGTGTCGTACGCGATCGCCCGTCACTCCGGGGCGACGCCCGCCGCGAGCATTGTCCTCGGCTTCGCGATGTCCGTGGCCAGCACGGTCGTGCTGCTGCGCGGATTGATGGACACCGGACAGCTGAACTCCCTGCACGGCCGGGTGGCGGTCGGCTGGCTCGTCCTCGAAGATCTCGCGACGGTCGTCATTCTCGTCCTGCTGCCGCTGTTGGCCCTGCCCGCAGGCGAAGACGCCTGGCGCGCGCCCTTGTTCGCCGTCGGCAAGGCCATGACGTTCGTCCTCCTGATGCTCACCGTCGGCCCGCGCCTCGTGCCGATCATCATGGCGCGCGTCGTCCGAACCCGATCCCGCGAGTTGTTCGTGCTCGTGGCGCTCTCCGCGGCCGTGGGTACGGCGCTCGCATCGGCGGCGCTCTTTGGCGTGTCGCTGGCGCTGGGCGCGTTTCTCGCGGGCGTCATCTTCGGCGAGTCCGAATTCAGCGCCCAGGTCGCCGCTGATCTGCTCCCCTTCCGCGAAGCCTTCGCCGTGCTCTTCTTCGTCTCGGTCGGGATGCTCGTCAACCCGATTTATCTGGTGACGCACTGGCACGACGTCGTGCTCTGGTCCCTGCTCATCGTCTTCGGTAAGTCCCTGATTACGGTGTTGATTGGCGTCTTGTTCCCGTACCCCGCGCGCACGTCGCTCGTGGTCGCAGCAGGCCTCAGCCAGATCGGCGAGTTCTCGTTCATTCTCGGACAGGCGGGACTCACGCTGGGGCTGATCGACAACGACCAGTATTCACTGATCCTGGCCGGCGCCATCGTGTCCATCACGGTCAATCCGCTGATTTTCAGGCTCGTCGATCCGGTCGAGCGCTTCTTGAAGCGGTGGCCCACTCTGTGGCGCTGGATGGATCAGGTGCACGCAGGCATCCCCATTTCCCACGACACCATGCACGATCACGTCGTGATTGTAGGTTGCGGCCGGGTGGGCCGGCACATTGCCGAGGCCCTTGGGCGCCTGCAGATCCCGAGGATCGTCGTCGAGTCGGATCCCTCCCGCCTCACCAAGTTGCACGAGCTGGGCGTGCCGGTGCTGTACGGCGATGCTGGCAGTTCCGAGATTCTCGAGCACGCCGGCCTCGCCCGGGCGAGGGCGCTGGTCATCACGCTCCCGGATGACGCCGCGGCCATGGCCGTCGCAAGCACGGCAAGGAAGCAAGCGCCCTCCCTTCGCATCGTCTCGCGGGCGTCCACATGGGACGGCGCCAGACGCCTCAAAGCAGCCGGCGTCAACGACGTTGTGAGACCAGAACTCGAAGGCGGTGTCGAAATCGTGCGGCGCACGCTGCTCGATCTCGACCTGCCGATGGCGGACGTCCAGCGGTACGTCGAAGTCGTGCGGCGCGAGGGCCTCGACGAAACCGAACGGCCCAGCGCCGATCGGGCGCGACTCTTGGACCAGCTCATGAATGCATCAGGTGCACTTGAGGTCACGTGGATTGAAGTCGAGGCCGGGAACGTTCTGGCCGGCCGCACCATCGGTGAATCAGGACTGCGCAAGCGCACCGGTGCATCCATCGTCGGCATTGCGCGTAGTCAGGGCGTACAGGTCAATCCTGGTCCCGACGATCGGATCGAGGCCGGAGACCGACTGGCTGTCATCGGCACGACGGCTCAGACGCAGGCAGCAGCCAGACAACTGACCGTCGGGATGGACCCGAAAGCATGAACTGGTCCGCCGAAGACCTGGCCATCGTGGGTCTGAGTCTGAAGGTCGCGTGCGTGGGCACGCTGGCCACGCTTCCGCTGGCCATTGGCGTCGCGCTGCTCCTCGCTCGCGGGCGGTTCTGGGGCCGGAGCGTCTTGAACGCGGTCGTTCATCTGCCGCTCGTGATGCCGCCCGTCGTCACGGGCTACCTGTTGCTTCGTCTTTTCGGCCGCCGCGGTCCCGTCGGCGCCTTCCTCGAGGACGCGTTCGGCATCGTCCTGGCGTTCCGATGGACGGGTGCCGCGGTGGCGGCGGGCGTGATGGGCTTTCCGTTGATGGTGCGCGCGATTCGCCTGGCCATCGAGCAGGTCGACGCGCGCCTCGAGGAAGCCGCGGCGTCGCTCGGCGCGAGTCCGGCGTGGACCATCGCCACCGTGACGCTGCCGCTCGCGCTTCCGGGCGTGCTCTCGGGCCTGATCCTCGCCTTCGCCAAAGCCCTCGGCGAGTTCGGCGCAACGATCACCTTCGTGTCGAACATCCCGGGCGAAACGCGTACGCTCGCGCTCGCCATCTACACCTTCACGCAAACACCCGACGGCGACATCCATGTGTGGCGCCTGGCCCTGCTCTCGATCGCGGTATCCTTCGCGGCGCTGCTCGCGTCCGAAACCCTGGCACGACGCCTGGAGCGCCGTCGCTGATGATCCGCGTCCGTATCCAACACGCCTTCGAACGCCTGCGGCTCGACGTCGACCTCGAGCTGCCGGATGGTCTGACGGCGCTCCTCGGGCCATCGGGCTCAGGGAAGACGCGGACGCTGGACGTCGTGGCCGGGCTGCTTAGGCCGGACGCCGGACTCGTGCAGATTGACGACGAGACGCTGACCGATACGGCGCGCCGCCAATTCGTACGGCCACACGCGCGGCGCATCGGCTACGTGTTTCAGGACGCGCGGCTGCTTCCGCATCTCACAGTCCGACAAAACCTTGAGTACGGCCGCTGGTTTGCCCGGCGCCGCGGCGCCGGGCCCATCGCGTTCGATACGCTCGTCTCGCTGCTCGACCTTGGCCCCCTGCTCGCGCGGCACCCCGCCCGACTCTCCGGCGGCGAACAGCGGCGCGTGGCGCTCGCGCGCGCACTCCTCTGCAATCCGCGGCTGTTGCTCCTCGACGAGCCGTTGGGCTCCATCGAGGTCAGCAAGCGACAGGAAGTGTTGCCCTACCTCGACTCGCTGATGGCCGAGCTGCGACTGCCGATGATCTACGTCACGCACGACTGGGAAGAGATTCGTCAGCGAGCCAGAGCGACCATTCACATGGAGGACGGGCGCGCACGGACAGGATGACGATTCGATCGCGTTCGTGAACGGTCGCAGCGGACCTGACGGCCTGCAGGGCCGGCCGCTCGCCTGTCTGAACGAGGGAACCTGCGCCGTGACTCACGTCAGCTACAACCCGCAGCCGGGTTCGGGTTCACGAACGTGAACGCCCACGGATCGGGATACTGATGGACGATGACGCGGTGCGGGCACCCGGTTCGGCGCGCGCGATCGAGCTCGTCCGAGACGTCCTGCCAGTGGGTCCCAATCGGGCCGTCGACTCGGTAGTCGGTCACGGGGTCGGCGACGACGGTGGTTCCCACCACGCGGGCGTGGAAACGGGGATTACTGTATGCGTCGATGTTGAAGCGGTGCATGGACAGCGCGGCGCTCAGCGCCAGGAAACCCATCGCGACCGTGGCCCGGGGGATGAGGAGCCGGGGCAAATCCTGCAGGACGACCAGCCAGAACAACACGGCCGTGAACGACACGATGAACGAGTACCGGCTCTCGTAGAACCAGAGCCCGGTCTGGTTCTGAAAGAAATCGAAGGCATAGACGCGGGTGAGCGACGACAATGCCGTCCAGGCGCTCACGCCCGCGAGCAGTGCCAGCAACGCCTGGGCGCGGGCGTCCCGCCGCCGCCGCCAGGCCCACGCAGCCAGGAAGATCACGAACCCGATCTTGCCCACCCGATAGAGGCCCTGGGGACGCCAATGGCTGACCGTGACGGTCAGGCGGTCGCCGATCCAGGGGGTAAACGCGACGAGGCGCGCGATGTGGTCGTACCAGATCCTGGCGATGTCCAGGGCACGGACGCCTGGAGGCGCCGAGGGCTCCGAGCCGCCGAAGACCGCCGGCAGCACGCCGCCGAGCAGGATGAGTATCGCAATCGCCAACACTTCCCGTGTTGGGCTTCGCCGCCGCGCGGTCGTCATGACGAGACGCCACAGAAACAGCGGCACCAGCAGGATCGCGGTGCCCACCGACACCGAGATGAGCGCGGTCACGACGAGCTCGGCCGCCGTCAGGGGTCGATCCGGGTCCTTCAGGCCGATCAACGCGACGCCCGCGAACAGAATCCAGTTCACGTTGCACAGATTGCCCAGCATCTCGTTCAGGCCCGGCAGCAGGCACATGAGACACACGGCCGCGAGACGCACGGCGCGGGACGGGACCAACCAGCTGTACGCGTCACTCGCCAGACGCGACATCACGAGCGCGGTCACGGCAATACAGGCAAGGCAAACGACGAAGGGCACCCAGACCAGCGGCGCCGCCTTCAGGGCGATCAGCATGATCGAGCGCTCGAGCGTGAAGAACGACCCCGCCATGGGATGGAGCAGAGATCGGCTTCCCTCTTCGAGCGCCTGACGGAGAAATACCGCGCCATCTTCCGCCCAGAAGTCGGGCGTCGCGAGCCTCGACCAGCCGCGCTCGATCAGGATGACCAAGGGCAACGCAAACGCGGCAGTGGATGAGAGTACGCCGGCCAGTCGCGGCACGCCGCAGTCTAGCATCTGCACCTGCTGACCGGCCCGCAGGTCAGGCGCGAGTCGTCTGCCGCCGAGATCGGTCTGCGACAATCGTCACCTGCATGTCGTGCGCGAGGCCGACGATGCGCTGCACCAGGCCCCGTTTGAGCAGCGCGGCCATGCGGCCCTCCGTGCGTCTCGTGACGAAGATTTGCGTGACATCGTGCAGCCGCGCGAACGCCACCAGCGTCTGCGCGATGTCTTCACCATCCAGGATCCGGCTTTCAATGCGGAGGCCGCGCGCGAAATTCAGCTGTCGCTCCACGCTGTCGCGCTCGTCGGGTGTGAGATCGCTCAAGTCAGCCGTCCGGGAAACGTAGACGGCAAGGCATTCGGCCTGAAGGTAGTCCGCCACGCGCCGGCCGCGGCGAATCAGCGCGGCGCTCGCCGGACTGGGATCGATCATCAGCAGCAAGCGCTCGTCAGCGCGGACCGCCATGTCAGTTCGCGCCGCCTGCCGCGTTTCGTCCTGCTGCCGGGTTTCCGCGGCGTAAGCAGTCTGCCGCATCGCCAGCTCCCGCAGGGCGACCAGCGTCGGCTCCTTGAAGAAATTCTGCAGCGCGGCCGTCGCGCGCTCCGGCGAATACACGACACCGCGCTCGAGCCGGTTGAGCAGGGCACGGGGCGTGAGGTCGACCATCACGACTTCGTCGGCTTGCTTCAACACCCAGTCCGGGATGGTCTCGCGCACGCGCACACCGGTGCTCTGCCAGATCTGATCGTTCAGGCTCTCGAGGTGCTGCACGTTCATCGTCGTCAGGACGTCGATGCCGGCCTCGAGCAGAAGGTGCACGTCTTCGTAGCGCTTGGCGCGCGCGGAGCCGGGAACGTTGGTGTGTGGAAACTCGTCGACGACGGCGACGTGAGGCCGGCGACGTAGCACGGCGTCTGTGTCCATCTCCTCGAACGTGGATCCGCGGTAGTCCATCGCGCGCCTTGGGACGCTTTCGAGACCGTCGGTCATCGCGATCGTTTCCTGACGGCCGTGCGGCTCGAAGTACGCGATGACGACGTCCACGCCGTGCGCGTGCAGATCCTGGGCCTCCGTGAGCATCTGATAGGTCTTCCCGACGCCGGCGGCGTATCCCAGGAACACCTTGAGGCGCCCTCGCGGCGCGACGCCGGCCATGTCAGTGCGGGAAGACCCGAACGTCGAGCCCCTCAGCTTCGTCGATCAGGCGATCGAGGAGACTGCCCGTCAGCCGCGTGCGCCAGCCTTTGCGCAGGTTGTGCCCCACGAACAACTGCGTGATCCCGTTGGTCCGCGCGTATTCGAGAATGGCGCCAATCGGATCCTTCCCTTCGAGGATGTCCACGTGGGCCTGCTGGGCCCTCGCGAGCGTGACGTTTCGTGCCAGCGCGCTCTTGTCCTCGGGCGTCGGGTTCGGCTGATTCACGCAAATCGCGAACAGCTCGCCATGGAATCGGTCTGCGTTCCGCCGGCCGCTGGCCAGCATGGCCGTCGCGTTTGCCCGCGGCGTCATGCACACGGCGATGCGTTCCTGTGTGCCCCACGTTTGCCGAACGCCGTGCATCTCGAGAAACGCTTCGAGCTGGCGGTCGACCACATCAGCCGTCAACAGCAACGCCCGTTGCCGGAGCAGCGAGAGCTGCTGCGCGTGGGCGCTCGTGGCCGCCTCGGGCGGCGCATCGACGATGACCACTTCATCGGCGCCATCGATGAATGCCTGGGGCACGCCTTCGGCCGGGGCCGTCCCGGTCACGCCGCGGACGAACTCGTGCTGTTCTTCGATGTATTCGAGATTGAGGGACGCGAGCACGCCGATTCCCGCGTGAAGCAGGACCTCGACGTCCAGGTATCTCTTGGCGCGAGAGCTTCCCGGCGGATTGTCGTAGGCGAGGCCGTCGACGACGCACAGCTGCGGACGCCGCGCGAGGACGGCATCGGTGTCGATGACAGGGATGCCGTCAGTGACCCGCGCCGGGATCGATTCGAGTGCGGAGACGATCTCCGCGACGTCCGGCGGCATCGTGGGCTGCGCCGCCGCCACGACGACGTCCTGGCCGCGCTCGTGCCGTCGGCGCGCTTCGTCGAACATGCGGAAGGACTTGCCGACGCCCGACGTGTAGCCGAGAAAGACCTTCAGCGTCCCGCGCGACGCCGCACGCTCCGCAGCCTGGACGTGCTTGAGCAACGCCTCAGGACTGCGCCTCCCGGTGCGATCTAGCTCATCCGCAGGCATGCTCCTCCGGATCCCGAACGCCCCACTCCGGCTACCGGCCCGGGAACTGCTCGTCGAGAGCGAGATTCACCTGGAGGACGTTCACACGAGGTTCGCCGATGAATCCCAGCCACGGATGCTCCGTCCACCGATCGACGAGCGCCTGCACGGCCCCCAGGCTGGCTCCTCGTACCCTGGCGACCCGGCCGACCTGGATCGCCGCGTTCGCGGGACTGATGTGGGGATCGAGCCCGCTGGCGGACGCGGTCACCGCGTCGGCCGGAATGTCGCCAGTATAGTCGGGGTTTTCGGCCCGATACTGTGCCACCGAGGCCTTCACACGGTCGATCAGCTTCTGGTTCGTGGGCCCGTAGTTCGACCCGCCCGAGGCCGACGCGTCGTACCCCGACCCGGCCGCCGACGGACGTGGATGGAAGTACTCCGGCTTCGTGAACGTCTGACCGATGAGGGCTGACCCGACGACCTTCCCGTCCTTCTCGATCAACGACCCGTGCGCTTTCGCTGGAAAGAGCACCTGCGCCAGGCCCGTCACGACGGCCGGATACACCAGCCCCGTGAGCACCGTCATGACGACAATCATTCGGAAACCTGCCGTGAGCGAGGACCACATGATGACACCTCAAGCCAGATGCAACAGCACGAGCAACTGGTCGATCAACCAGATGCCGGGGAACGGCGCGACAATGCCACCGAGCCCATAGACCAGGAGATTGCGCCGCAGCATCGACGCCGCGCTCTGCGGCCGGTATTTCACGCCGCGCAGCGCCAGCGGCACGAGCGCGATGATGATCAAGGCGTTGAAGATGACGGCCGCGAGGATCGCGCTTTCGGGCGTGTGCAGCCGCATCACGTTCAGCACCGCGAGCGCGGGAAACGTGGTCATGAACATCGCGGGGATGATGGCGAAGTACTTGGCCACGTCATTCGCAATCGAGAACGTCGTCAACGCGCCGCGGGTAATCAGCAACTGCTTGCCGATCGCCACGATCTCGATGAGCTTGGTCGGGTTGCTGTCGAGATCGACCATGTTCCCGGCCTCTTTCGCCGCCATCGTGCCGGTGTTCATGGCCACGCCGACGTCCGCCTGCGCGAGTGCCGGGGCGTCGTTAGTGCCATCCCCGGTCATCGCGACCAGGCGTCCTTCGGCTTGCTCCTTCTTGATGTACTCGAGCTTGTCCTTCGGTGTGGCCTGCGCCAGGAAGTCGTCGACGCCCGCCTCGCTGGCGATCGCCGCCGCCGTCAGCGGGTTGTCGCCGGTGATCATCACCGAGCGGATGCCCATCAGACGCAGCTGCGCGATGCGGTCCTTCATGCCGCCCTTGACGACGTCCTTCAGGTGAATAAGACCGAGCAGCCGGCGTCCGTCAGCAACCGCGAGCGGCGTGCCGCCCGTTCGCGAAATGCGATCGACCGCTTCGCTGAATCCCGCGGGCGTTGTGCCGCCCCGTTCCTTGACGAACGTGACGATCGCCTCAGCCGCGCCCTTCCGGAGTTCGCGGC
Organism: Acidobacteriota bacterium; assembly: GCA_039933635.1. GTDB lineage: Bacteria > Acidobacteriota > Vicinamibacteria > Vicinamibacterales > SCN-69-37 > JBDTNQ01. The sequence goes on along the minus strand of JBDTNQ010000068.1, from coordinate 11,383 downwards.
CATCGAGGTCGACGCCGCTCATGCGCGTGTAGGCCGAGAAGGGGATGAAGGTGGCCGATTTCTCCGACACCTCGCGACCCCGGAGCCCGTAACGCTCCTTGGCCAGCACGACGACGGAGCGCCCTTCCGGCGTCTCGTCCGCCAGGCTCGAGAGCTGCGCCGCGTCGGCCAGTTCAGCTTCGTCGATGCCCGGAAAGTGAACGAACTCAACAGCCTGGCGATTCCCGAGCGTGATCGTGCCGGTCTTGTCGAGGAGCAGCGTGTGCACGTCGCCCGACGCTTCAACGGCGCGGCCGCTCATCGCCAGCACATTGTGCTGCATCACGCGATCCATGCCGGCGATGCCGATGGCCGAGAGCAGACCGCCAATGGTGGTCGGGATCAGACACACCAGCAGCGACACCAGCACCGCAACCGTGGGCACCGCACCGGCCCCAGCCGACGACACGCTGTAGCCCGCAAACGGCTGCAGCGTGGCGACGGCGAGCAGGAAGATCAGCGTCAGACCCGCGATGAGGATGTTGAGCGCGACCTCGTTCGGCGTCTTCTTCCGCTCGGCGCCCTCGACGAGCGCAATCATCCGATCGAGGAACGTCTCCCCGGGATTCGACGTGATGCGGATCCGGATGCCATCCGACAGCACGCGGGTGCCGCCCGTGACGGCGCTGCGATCGCCGCCAGACTCGCGGATCACAGGCGCGCTCTCGCCGGTAATGACCGACTCGTCGACCGACGCGACGCCCTCGATGACTTCCCCGTCGCCGGGAATGACGTCCTGCGGATCGCACGTGACCACGTCGCCGGCCCGGAGCGCCGAAGCGGCCACGCGCTCGATGCCGCCGGCGGCGGTGACGCGCTTGGCGAGCACGTCGGTCTTCGTCTTCCGGAGCGAGTCGGCCTGCGCCTTGCCGCGGGCCTCCGCCATCGCCTCCGCGAAGTTCGCAAACAGCACCGTGAACCAGAGCCAGGCGGCGATCTGGATCCCGAAGAGCATCGACGAGCCGCCGCGCACGAGGTCGCGCAGCACCAGCACCGTCACCAGGGTGGCGCCCACCTCCACCACGAACATCACGGGATTGCGGGCCAGGTTCCTCGGGTTCAGTTTGACGAACGACTGCCGGATCGCCCGCGAGACGATCTCAGGATCGAAGAGCGGCCGCGATCGCGCGAGCTTCGACGGCAGCAGATCGGTCAGTTCCTCGCTGTCGCCGTGCTTCGGCAGCCGCGGAGCGGGTTGGGTGGTTAGAGCCATGGTGTCCCCGTGAGGAAAGGCGTGGCCATCGAGTAGAGCCGGCCCTGGTGCATGAGGAAGTGCTCGACGATCGGCGTCAGCGACAGAGCGGGAAAGAAGGTCAGCGCACCAACAATGATGACCGTGCCGACGAGCAGGCCGACGAACAGACCCCCGTGTGTCGGCAGCGTCCCGCTCGTGACCGGTACGCGCTTCTTGAGCGCGAGACTCCCGGCCGCAGCCAGGAGCGGCAGCAGGAAGAGAAACCGTCCGATGATCATCGCCAGGCCGATCGTCAGGTTGTACCAGGGCGTGTTGGCGCTGAGGCCCGCGAAGGCACTGCCGTTGTTGCCGGTGCCGCTGGAATAGGCGTACAGAATCTCCGCCAGTCCGTGCGGGCCCGCGTTGTTGACGTTCGCGATCGCCGGCCCCTGGGGATTCCAGTAGCCGCCCTGCGGGAACTGAATCACGGCACTGATGGCCGTGAAGACAAGAATGCTGAACGCCGTGGCGATGAGCGCCAGCATCGCCATCTTCACTTCCTTCTGTTCAATCCGCTTGCCCAGGTACTCGGGCGTGCGGCCAACCATCAGGCCCGCGATGAACACCGCGAGAATCGCGTAGAGCAGCATGCCGTAGAGGCCGGCTCCCACGCCGCCGAAGATGACCTCGCCGGTCATGATGTTGAAGAGCGGAACCAACCCGCCGATCGGCGTGTAGCTGTCGTGCATGCTATTGACCGCGCCGCAACTGGCGTCGGTCGTCACCGTCGCAAAGAGCGCCGACTGCGCGATGCCAAATCGGACTTCCTTGCCTTCCATGTTCCCACCGGGTTGTCCGCCGGCCGCCGAGGCCGTGATGCCCTGCTGCGTCAGCAGCGGGTTGCCGCTTTGCTCGGAGCCGTAGGCGACGAACGCGCCGGCGAGAAACATGACCGACATGGCGGCAAAAAGCGCCCAGCCCTGCCTCCGATCCCGCACCATCTCCCCGAACGTGAACGTGAGACCGGCCGGAATCATGAAGATCAGGACGATCTGCCACACGTTCGAGAACGGCGTCGGATTCTCGAACGGATGCGCGGAGTTCGCGTTGAAGAAGCCGCCGCCGTTGGTCCCGAGTTGCTTGATCGCTTCCTGCGAGGCAACCGGACCCTGGGCAATGACCTGCGCGGCACCTTCCACCGTCGCGGCGTGTGTGTACGAGTCCACGTTCTGAATCACGCCCTGAGACGCAAACACCAGGGCCCCCACGAGCGCGATTGGCAGCAGGATATAGACGGTGGATCGCGTCAGATCGACCCAGAAGTTGCCGATGGTCTTCGATTCGTGCCTGGCGAACCCGCGGACAAGCGCGATCGCGACCGCGATGCCGGCGGCAGCCGAGGTGAAGTTCGAGACGGTGAGCGCCGTCATCTGCACGAAGTAGCTCATCGTCGTCTCGCCGCCGTACGACTGCCAGTTCGTGTTCGTGACGAAGCTGACGGCCGTGTTGAACGCCGAGTCGGGCGTCAGCGTCGCCGCGCCGGCGGCGGCATGCGCGGTGCTGAAGCCCTGCGGATTGAACGGCAGCCACCCTTGCATCCGTTGAATCAGGTAGGTGAAGACGAACTTCGCGATCGTGAACGCCAGCAGCGCGCCCGCGTACTGCGTCCACGACTGCTCGACATCCTCGCGAAGGCCACTGAGCCGATAGATCCCGCGCTCGAGGGGGCGCAGGATGGGATGGAGGAACGTCCGCTCGCCCTTGAACACGCGAGCCATGAAAATCCCGAGCGGCTTGGTGATCGCCAGGATCAGGACGAAGAAGAAGAGAATCTGATAGATGCCGACAGCAGTCATGATTGGCCTCAGAACCTCTCGGGCCGCAGCAGGGCGTAGATCAGGTAGCCGAAGAGCAGCACGGCGGCAACGGCGGCGAGAACGAAATCCATACGGACCTCAGAGGCGGTCGCACGCCTTGACGAACGACCAGCAGAGCACGACCGACAGGACGCCAATCGCGAGGTAGAAGACGTCGAGCAACATGGCAGCCTCGCTGAACCGCCGGCGGAAGATCCGCCGGCCACGCAGGCCACTGTAGGCCCCCACCCGTTAGGAAGTCATAAGGGCGGCGTGAGGAAGATTCAGGAGGGGCGGGCGGGCTGCGACGCAGGCAGATGGAGCCGATACCCCACCCACGGTTCCGTGACGATGCACACCGGCTTCGACGGCTGGGCTTCGATCTTCTTGCGGAGCTGGTTGATGACCACGCGGAGATGATCCACTTCGTCGCCGTAGTCCGGGCCCCAGACGGCCTGCAGCAATTCCCGGTGCGTGAGCACTTTGTTGGGATGCAGTGACATGTAGCGCAGCAGGTCGAACTCTTTCGGCGTGAGCCGCACACGGCGGCCGCGGGACACGACCTGACGCGTGTCGAAGTCGACCGTCGTGCCGCGGAGATCGAGCACGCTCGTCCCGGCGGGTCCGGGCGCCCAGGGCGTTCGTCGGAGCGCCGCGCGGATACGCGCGAGCAACTCGGGCATGCCAAACGGCTTGGTGACGTAGTCGTCGGCACCAGCGTCGAGCGCCTGAATCTTGTCGGCCTCGGCATCGCGAACGGTCAGCATGATCACGGGGATCTCGGACTGCCGCCGAATCGTCTCGCAGGTTTCCAGCCCGCCCATGCCCGGCATGTTCATGTCGAGCAGCACGAGGTCGAAGCGGTGCTGACGGATCTTGTCCAGCGCCACCTCTCCACTCTTCGCGTCGTCGATCTCGTAGCCTTGCTGCGTCAAGGTCACACGCATGACCCGCCGGATCTGCGGATCGTCGTCCACGACGAGAATCAGGCCCGCGCTCATGATGACTCCCTTCGACCGCTCACGCGTCCGGAACCGATGCCGGCTCGGGAGATACGGGCAGGGCGATCGTGAACTGCGTTCCGACCGCGGCATCGCTGGTGACCCCCACGTCACCGCCGTGGGCGCGCGCGATGCGCTGGACAATCGCCAGGCCCAGACCGCTGCCCGGAATGTTCTCGCTGTGGCGGCCGCGGTAGAAACGGTCGAAGATTCGATTCCGATCGGATGCGGGAATCGGCGGCCCGGAGTTGCTCACCACGATTCGCACCTCGCCATTCGTGCTCGCGGCCACGCCGATCGCCGAGTCCGGCGGCGAGTACTTGACGGCATTGTCCAGCAGTTGTCGCAGGGCCAGTCGCAGGAGGGAGGCATCCACGTCGACGTCGATCGTCTCAGGCGCGTCGACCGTCACCCGGTGACCTTCGAGGCGCGCCCCCATCTCGCGCAGAGCCTGTCCGACAAGGTCGGAGGCGCGATGACGTTCGCGACGAACGACCATGTCGCCGGCATCGATCCGCAGCATGTGGATCGCGTCGCTCACCAGCGCCTTCAACCGCTCGAGTTCTTCGTTGATGATCACGACCAGTTCGTGATCATCGGGACTGCTCGACACGCGCGAGAGCAACGCGGTTGCCGCCGCTTTGCCGGCCGTCAGGGGCGTCTTGAACTCGTGCGCCACGGCATCGAGCAACGCGGCCCTCAGCTCTCCGCTCTGCCGCGCCGCCTCGGAGGCCGCCATCGCTTCGTGGCTGGTCGCCCGTTCGAGGCCAATCGCGGCGAGGTTGGCGATTGACTGCAGGACCGCATCGCCGAGCGCGCCGCCCACGATCGCCAGGCTGCCGATCGGCGCGCCGCCAAGCCGAATGGGAAAGAAAACGGGGCCCGACGGGTCATGGATGACTTCCGCGGTTCGCGCCACGTCGCGCAACCGCGGCTCGATGTCGGGGCGATCGGCCGCTCCGCCCCACGCCACCCGATCGGCCCGCCGATCGTACAGCGCGACCGTCGTCAGGGAGAACGTCTCGGCCAGTCGTCGTGCGATTTCGCCAATCAGGGACACCTCGGCGTCGGCCAGCAGCAGCGATCGGCTCAGCGCGTACAAACGCTCGAGGTCCTGCTGCCGGGCAAGGGCTTCAAGCTGCCGCTCGCGCGCCCGCCCCGACAACTGGCTGACGATGACGGCCACGGTGAGAAAGGCAAAGAAACTGACCCAGTTCTGCGGATCCGCGATGGTGAGGGTGCCGACTGGCGGCAGAAAAAGAACATTGAACGCGACGATGGCAACCACGGACGCGGCGGTCGCCATCCCGATCCCCCACCAGCTGGCGATGAGCACGATACACAGCAGGTACGTCAGGGCCACCGTCGTCGGGTTGGCCGAGAGCCACAGGCACACGAGGGTCGTGAGAGTGAGTCCAGCAAGTGTCAGGATCGCGCGGAGCAGCACGGACCAGTGACGAACCACGACGGGAGCCTATCGTAGTTTTCCCGTGCCGCCGCGACAGGGACACGGACCGCAGATCTTCCTCAGATCCTGCTTACGACTTTCTTATGAACATGGGTCTATGGTCCCCGGTGGAGGAGCCAAGGTCGGCACCAGCCCCGCCTGCCCGATCACCGGAACCGGTGCGTGCCGACCCGACGGGCCTGAACAGGACGCCTACGGGACGGCTCGACGAAACACCAGGATGTGCTGCCGTGGAAGGTCCTCGACGGCACGCTCCATGGTGAATCCCTCGGCTTCGACCTCCGTTCGAGCCTTGGCGACGCTCATGCGGTGCGTGGGCGCGATCGGAAGGGCCGGGTCTTCCTCGCGATACTCGATGAGCACCAGCCGCCCGCCCGGCACGAGCGAACGCCGGATGCTCTGCAGCATCGTCTGCGGCCGCCGGAACTCGTGGTAGACGTCGACCAGCAGCGCCAGATCGATCGTGCGCTCGGGAAGCAGGGTGTCGTCCTCCCGCCCGACAATCGGCACGATGTTGGACACACCGGCCGCGCGCGCCTTGTCCTCGATCAGACCCAGGAGCCTCGGCTGGATGTCATTGGCGTAGACCCGGCCCGTGGGCCCGACACGTCGCGCCAGCCGCAGTGTCATGTACCCACTTCCGGCACCCACGTCCGCGACGACAAGACCTGGCGCAACGCCGATGAGATCGAGCGCGCGCTCGGGCTGTTCCTCCGCGTCGCGCTCGGCACGGTCCATCCACCTAGCGTCGGTCGCAACGCCTGCGACGGGTCGCCCGGTGAGCGGGTGCCGCCACGGCTCCCCGCGGGGTGTGATGAAGCGCGTCCCGGCGAGAAATGCCGCGGCGCCGACAAGAGCTGCAGCGATGACGAATCGCAGACGTGCAGACATGACAGGACACCTCGCCCGTGCCGATCGATGACATCGTGACTCGACGGCCTCGAGGCATTCTCCGAACGCGCGTCAACGCCGGACTCCAGCGAGCGCCGCGAATCCGATATTCGGCGAGACGCGTGTCGACGAGCAGCCAGGCCCATGTTAGCCGGGGGCAACGAACGCACGACCACCGGCTATGCATTTCTAACGGACTTCTTAGGAGTTCCTCATATCCCGCGCGAAGGCCGTCGGTGCTAGTCTCTTCGGATGGTCAGCAAGGCGACGATCATTAGCGGCCGCCCATCCGGGCAACGCCCCGCGGCGCACTTTTCCTGGATTGCTGTCGTCATGCTGTCCGTGGTGGCTTCCGCCTGCGGCGATGTCAACGCCGCGCTCGAGCGACTCTCGGAGGCGCGTCGTCTCTCGGCCGATCTGCATGTGCAGTTCGTCAAAGCCGCCGGCGCCACCGATCGCGCCGTGATGGCTGACACGGACGCGGCCTCGGTGGACTTCGCGCGTGAAGCCGAGGAGGCGACACAGGCGGCGCAGCACGATGTCGATGCCTTGGGGCCGGCTCTTCAGGCCCTCAAGTATGCCGACGAGACCCGGATCTTGCAGCAGTTCGTCGGTCAGTTCGGCCGGTACCAGGAACTCGAGCGCCGCATCCTCGATCTCGCCGTCCAGAACACCAATCTCAAGGCGCAACGACTGTCGTTTGGCCCGGCCGCCGACGCCGCCGACGCGTTCGCGGCGGCGCTCGACGTTGTCACGCCCACGAATCCCACGGCGACCGGCTGGAGCGTCGCGGCGCTCTCGGCCCGCGCGGTCGCCGCCGTGCGGGAGATTCAGACGCTGCAGGCGCCACACATTGCGGATCCAGACGATGCGGACATGTCCAAGATCGAGGCGAGAATGGCCGGGTCCGAGGTGGAAGCACGCAGCGCCCTGAAGTCGCTCGCGCCCCTCGTCACGACCGATTCACGTTCGCATCTTTCGGCCGCATCCGCCGCACTCGACACGTTCATGAGTGTCAACGCCCAGATCGTTGGCCTGTCGCGCAAGAACACCAACGTGCGCTCGCTCGCGCTCTCGCTGGATGAAAAACGGCAATTGACCGCGCCTTGTGACGAAAGCCTTCGCACCCTGGAGAACGCGCTGATGAAGCGCGGCTACCCAAGGGGCAGGTGAGGAGCTGACAGCGGATCGAGGGTCGAACCGGTGCGCTGCGTGAGGACAGTCTAGGGTGCGTGGAGCCCCGGACCTTCAGGTCCGGGGCAGGCCCTGGGCCTGAAGGCCCAGGGCTCCGCGGAAGATCGAACCTACTTGAACAGCAGCGGCGCCAATTCGTTGAGATGGTTGCGCCATACCGTCCACTCGTGACGGCCTTCGACGAAGTGGAACGCGTGCTTGATGTTGTTCTTCGTCAGGGCTTCTTCGAACGCCTTGTCGCCGGCGCCGACCAGGGTGTCGTCCTTGCCAACTGACATCCAGAACAGCTTGAACTGCTGGTTGAGCTTCGCCGCATCCTTGAACGCCGCGTACTGCTGCTCCATGTTGCCGTTGGCCGCGGGACTCATCAGGCCGACGTAACGGAACAGCTCGGGCCTGTTGAACGCAACGTTGACGGTCTGTCCGCCACCCATCGAGAGGCCCGCAATCGCCCGATCATCAGCCTTCTTCGAAACCTTGTAGCTCGACTCGATCAGCGGCATCACGTCGTCGAGCAGGTCACGACTGAACGGCTGCAGGCCGCCGGTCTGCGCTGCGCCCGGTCCACCCGCCGCCGGCGCGCCCGCGGGCGGCACGAACGCCTTCGCTGGTCCGGCCCAGAAGCTCTGAATCGCGTGGCCGAGCGGCATCACGACGACCATCGGCTTCGCCTTGCCCTCGGCAATCAGGTTGTCGAGGATGTTGTTCGCGCGGCCGATCATCGTCCAGCCCGACTCGATGTCGCCAGCGCCATGCAACAGGTAGAGCACCGGGAAGTTGCTGCCCTTGTCGTAGTTCGCCGGGGTGTACACCCAGACCGTTCGCGACACACCCAGCGTCTTCGAGACGTAGGGCCGGATGCTGACCTGGCCGTGCGGCACAGGCTTCACGTCATAGAACGCCGGGCCTTCGCCGGGAACTTCGACGATGCTGACCGCACCGAAATTACCGTAGCCGTACTTCGTGTTGACGTTGCGCGGGTCGAGCGCGACGACACCGTCGACGTTGAACGAGTACGTGTAGATGTCCGGAGCGAGCGGGCCAATCGTCACACTCCAGATCCCGTTCTCGCCCTTCGTCAACGGATGCGGCTTGCCGTCGAGTTCACCGCTCGCCACGACTGACGTGGCGGTTGGCGAAACATACCGGAGCGTGACGGTGCGGTCGGCGCCGACTTCCGGCGACACGATCTGTGGCCCACGGCCACCGCGGCCGGCGCCAGGCGCGCCCGCCGGCGGTCCAGCCGGCGCCTGAGCGAACGCCACTGACGCAACAAGCGCCATGGCCAGTCCCAACCCTGCTGTCGTCTTGCTCATACCCACCTCAATACTCTGCGGACCTGCGCCCGAGGCGCAGCCCTGTGCGGAAAGTTTTCCGAAACCCGACTCGCGATTGCATGCAATAGCGGCCTTGCAGTGTGAACCAATTGGGCGGTCGGGTGCAAGGCTGGGGGTGGGTAAGGAGGCAGGGAAGGCTTGAGGCCTGTCATCTGAACTAATCGCTTCGTGCTAGTGCACCGGCCAGGACGCGCCGGTACCATCAAGAATTCGCCAGCCTTCCGGAGACACCATGCCGATTCCGACCGAGCCGATTGGAAGCATTCCGAGACCCGCTGAACTCCTTCGGGCCATGGGCGAACGCCAGGCGGGGCAGATGTCTGCCACGGAGTTCACACGCATCGCGAGGCAGGCGCTCGCGGATACCATCCGGCGGTTCGAAGAGACCGGATCGCCCGTTATTACGGACGGCGAGCAGACCAAGTCCAGCTTCGCGACCTACCCACTCGATGGCGCGACCGGCCTCGCGGCGGATGGCCTCGTGGTGCCGTTCGAGGACGGCCATACCCGGCAGCTGCCGCGCCTCGTCTCGGGTCCATTCCGATACGCAACACACGCCGCCAGCTACCTGACGACCGCGCGCGGCCTGACCTCCAGGCCCGTCAAGCAGGCGGTCATCTCCGCCTCCGCGCTGAGCCTGCTCTACCCGGAACCGGCGATCGACGGCTACCCGCGCGAAACGTTCCTGTCGGATCTGATCGATGAGGCCACTGCCGACATCCGACAGTGCCTGGATCAGGGAGCGGATAGTGTTCAGATCGACTTCACGGAAGGGCGACTCTCGCTGAAGCTCGATCCGTCAGGCGCGCTGCTCCAAAGCTTTGTCGCGCTGAACAATCAGGTGCTGGACCGCTTCTCTGTCGAAGACCGGCGTCGGATTGGCGTTCACACCTGCCCAGGCGGCGACCGCGATGCGACGCATAGCGCCGCCGTGGACTACGCCGACCTCTTGCCTACCCTGTTCAAGCTCCGCGTAGGCCGCTTCTACCTCCAGATGGCGAGCGAACGAGATCCGCTGCGCGTGCTCGAGATCGTCCGCGCGCACCGCGCCGATCGGCAGGTCTTCGTTGGCGTCATCGATCCGATCGATCCGCGTGTCGAGACGGCCGACGAAGTGTGCGACCGCGTGCGGCTGGCCGCCGAGTACATCCCCCTGGCCGCGCTCGGGACGACCGACGACTGCGGCTTCGCGCCCTTTGCAGATGACGCCTCCACGTCACGGGATATCGCCTTCTCGAAGATCCGCGCGCGGGTCGAGGGGACGTCCAGAGCGTCTCGGCAGCTGGAAACGCTCTGACCCCGGCGCATACGAAACTGCAAGTTCACTGACAGTTCCGTCGGGCAGGACCCGACCAGCCGCGTGTTGCGTGGTACCGCAGGCAAAAATGTCATGGCACGCACGGTACGGGGGTTGCACCCTCTGAGCGAGTGGTCGTTCATACTTCACTCCCCATTCAGCAAGATTCCTCGTCTTCCGAGACCGGTTCGGTCGCGACGCGCGTACTGATTGCCATTGCGGTCGTCGTCGCCCTGGCGCTCGTGGCGTTCGTCGGCTCGCCGCGCAATGCTGGCCCCAAGGTCGACGTCGCCCTGAGCGCGCCGCCGGCTGAGGCAACGGCGACGGGCCCGCAGTTCGATGCGACCGTCGCGCCGACGCGCCTCGTGTTTCCGTATTCGGTCGTGCCCGGCGGGGTTCGCACGCCGGAAGAACTCGCTAGCGCGATGGTGCGCGACCCGATCGTCGCGGCGCATTACGCCGGACTCAACACGCGCAACCTGCGAGTGGTTTACCTGCGGGAGCCCCGAGAGGCCTACGTTTCGTACCGTATTGCCAACAAGGTCTACTGGACTACCAAGAAACTGCAACTGAAGGTCGGCGAGGCCGTCCTGACGGATGGCACGATGACGGTCCGCGCACGATGCGGAAACCAGGTGGCGGCGGCGACGATGGGGCCGATCTCACCGGCGGAACCAACAGTTGAGGCGCTCGACGCCCCAGGCGTTCCTGTGATCGTGGCGTCCGGCAGCGGGGCGCCTGCCGATGTTGCTGGCTCGCGCACGGGTGGTGCCCCTAACGCGCCTCTCTCGGCGTCAGCGCGTGACTCCTCCGGGCCGTTCGGCGCGTCACCATTTCAGGGCTCGGGACTCTGGCCCGGCGCGCGCCCAGGACCGGGCGGCAACTCCACGCCGAATCCGGAACTTGGCGGGAGTTCGACACCGTCGATCAACCCGACGGTGGACCCCGGTCCAAATCCGCCGCCTATCGCCGGGCCGAACCCTGGGCCCAATCCGAATCCGGGGCCCAATCCGAACCCGAGCCCGAATCCAAATCCAGGTCCCAATCCTCCAGGTCCCAATCCTCCGGGACCGAATCCTCCTGGTCCGAATCCCCCGGGTCCCAATCCTCCGGGTCCCAATCCTCC
>JBDTNQ010000067.1:0-24330 GCA_039933635.1 Acidobacteriota bacterium | reverse complement strand
TGTCGATCGTGCTGTCGAACGCGGGCGGCGCCACGCGCGTGCGATACGCCTGGGGAGGGTCACCGGTGTGCCCGCTCACCGACGGCTCTGGTCTGCCGGCCGGACCGTTCGAGATGGCGATTCGCTGATGATGCGAACCTGAAAGGTAGAGTGGGGCGACGCGCTACGCCAGTGCCAGCATCGTCTCGGCGTAGCGTTTCCCGAGTTCGCGGTAGCCCGCCGGTGCGAAGTGCAGGCGGTCTCGCCGGGCTTCGCAGCCCTTCGACGACACCACGTGCGCCGTAGGGACGACCTTCGGGAGTTCCGCAATGATCGTGTTGATGCCCGCGGTGGCTCCCTGCTGATCGGCATTGACAGTTTCGCCCGCGAGGAGCGGCACCTGATCGGCCTTCAGGCTCAAGTCCGTGAGGAGGTCGGCATAGATCTTCGCGACCTTGCCGGGCCAGGCCGTGTCATTCGGATTGGACTCCCCCTGATGGAGCAGGATGCCCTTGATGACGCCCTTCTGCTGCGCGAGTCTGCCCATGTCCACCAGGCGCTGATACGGATTCCCGCCGTACTGCGCGATGATGCTCGTCATCCACGGGGCGACCGTCGCGGCGTAGACCTCGTGGGTGTCCTTGTCGAACAGCTCGATCTTGCAACCGGCGACGGCGACGTTGACCACGCCCAGCGTCAACCGCGCCGGCATCGCCGCCAGCATGACGCGGCCGAAATAGTCGGCCGGGCAGAGTCCCGTCGTTCCGCGGCACAGCGGCGGAATCGCGTCGTACCACTCGCCGTTCTGACGGCCGAGATTCGGAAAGTCCACTGCCGCCAGCATCCGGAATCGTGGGTCCACGCCGGTCTTGTCTTCTGCCTCGATGCCTGGAAACCCTTCCATGTTCGATTGTCCGAATGCGAGGAACACATGGAAGTCCGGATCGGGACCTGCGGTCTGATCGCGGCCGAACATGCGCACGGACGGCGCGGCCAGGTATGCCGCGCCAGAGGCGGCTGCGCTGAGCAGAAAATCGCGGCGACGGATCGAACGGGACATCGGAGCCTCCGGCGGATGAGTCCTACGCGAAGAACGGCACGCCCTGCGTGGCGTAGCGGCGCATGCCTTCTTCGTTGATTTCAACGCCGATGCCGGGCTTGTTCGAGACCGTGATGAACCCCTTTTCGACCTGCGGTCCGTCGTAGGTGATCATCTCCTTGTAGCGCGCGTCCGTGTCGAAGTACGTCTGCCACTCCAGGATCATGAAGTTGGGCACCGACGCGCACACATGCGCCGACGCCATCGCGCCCAGGAACGACGCGACCATGTGCGGCGCGAAGGGCACGTAGTACAGATTCGCCAGGTTGGCGATGCGTTGCCCCTCGCCGAGACCGCCCGTTTTCTGCAGGTCCGGCATGATGATGTCCAGCGCGCCCTTCTCCAGCAGCGGTCTGAAGCCGTAGGCGAGATAGATGTTCTCGCCGGCGCAAATAGGCGTCGTGGTTTCGTCGGCCAGGAGCTTGTAGGCGTCCACGTTCTCGGCCGGGATCGGTTCTTCGAGCCACATCAAGTTGAGCGGCTCGAGGCGCTTGGCCACCTTCTGGGCGGTAGGGTAGTCGTAGCGCGCGTGCATGTCGGCGCAGATGTCGACGTTCGGGCCGACGGCCTGGCGCGCGGCAGCCAACTGGTCGTACATCCGCTGCACTTCGGCCGGGCTCGCCGTCCAGTTGAACTGGTCGTACTTGTTCGGGTCGGTCGCCTGATCCAGGTCGAACTTGATCGCCGTGTAGCCGTCCTTGACCGCCTTCGAGGCCGCGGCCGCGAACTGCTCGGGTTGGGGCAGCCGCGTCTGGTACAGCGCCGTATCCAGGTAGACGCGGATCTTGTCCCGGAACTTCCCGCCGAGCAGTTGATATACCGGCACGTTCAGGGCCTTGCCGGCCAGGTCCCACAGCGCGGTCTCGATGGCGGTGAGCACTGCGACGAACATCCCAGCCTGCGCGCCACTGAAGACGCTGCCCTTCCGCACCTGGTCGAACAACCGGTGCACGTTGAGCGGACTTTGATTCTGGATACGCCGGCCCATCGTCTGGACCAGCTGATACGTGCCGCCGATCGCGTCGACCGCCTCGCCACAGCCCCAGATGCCCTGGTTGGTGTGGACCTTCACGAAGAGGCTGCCGCCAACGTAACCGCACTTGACGCCCGTGATGCGAAGCGCCGATGGGCTCGATGCCTGGTTGGCGTTGTCCACCGCCTGTCCGAATGCCGCCAGCGGCCGCGTGGCCGTGGCGCCGGTCGTGAGCGCGCAGGCGGCCAGGAACGCGCGGCGGCCAGTTGACGTTTTCGTCATGACTCCTCCTACTTCAGCTCGAAGATGACGGCGTGGCCGTTGCCGGCCGCGGGCCCGGCGTGCACGGTGCCAGCCGGCACGAACGTCGCTTTGGGTGCGGTGGTGCCGTCCTCGAAGACGACTTCGACGGCATCACCGACGTGACGATGGGTGGCGGCCGAGGTGCCGGGGTTCAGGAGCCATCCAGCGGCGCGATTGTTCTGCCAGGCGGGCGCGCCGACGACCTGCGTCAGACCCTGCGGACCGTCCCCGGCAACCAGACCCACCGGCGCCGGGCGCTTGACCTCGATGAGCACGGCCCGCATCGGCGGATCACTCGCCCCTTCTTCCACGTGCGTCACGTTGGCGCGGTTGGTCTGGAACACCCACGCCTTGGTGTTCACGAGCCGCCCCGGAGCGTCGCCCTGGGTGATGATGCGATCGCCCTCGGCGTAGGCGATGCCGATCAGGTCGTACCGATGCGTGTGCAGCGGATACTTCTGCTTCAGCCACGACACGTTCCAGACGGCGACCGCATCGTTCTCGAAGATCTGCGTCGTGCCCGGCCGCGGATATGGCGGACCCAACGGCGCGTCCGGTGGCGTGGGAGCCTGCCCGGCGACGAGGGCCAGCAACGCGAGAACAACCGTTAATACCATCGGATCCTCCCAACCATCCCGTGTCGGTCGCGCTTCGCCGCCTGCGGTGTGCCGCGCCGGCCTCGGGGCATGGTCGCGCTCACAACGGGCGCGTTGATTACGTAAAATCGATCATCGATTCGTGCTTGTCTCGATACTATACGTCCAAGGAGCCCTACCCATGCCTATCAGCCGTTCGCCCCGCGCTGTCGTGTTCGGACTGACCATTGTCGCGGCCGTCGCGTTCGTGGCGATCGGTGCCACGCAGGCACCAGCCGATCAAGGCGACCCGCTGATCGCCGGGTTCAAGAGCACGTATGCCGCTTCTGTATCGGACGCCGTCGAGCTCGTGACCGGTAAGAACGGCACGATGCGCTACGACATGAAGCTCATGGCGGGCACCAATCTCGTGGGGCGCGCCGTGACCTCGCTCGCCAGGGCCGTGCCTGCCGACCAGGCCACGCCGACGCTGGCAACCAAACATTCGGGCGAGATGATCGACGAAGCCAAGCCTGGCGACGTGGGCGTCATCGTGATGGAGGGCACGCTCGACCTTGCCGCGATGGGAAACCTCATGGCGACCGCCGCGCTGGAGCGCGGGATGGCCGGCATGGTGCTCGACGGCGCGATCCGGGACATGTGGGACATCCGCCGCATGGGGCTCACGGTGTACGCCCGCTCCAAGTCGCCGCGCACGACGGTCGGTCACTACGCGACCGTGGCGAAGAACGTCCCGGTCGAATGCGCCGGCGTGACCGTGCGGCCGGGCGACATCATCGTGGCCGACGAGGACGGCGTGGTCGTCGTGCCGCAGGAACGCGCCGAAGAAGTGCTCAAGCGGGCTCAGGCCATTGACGACAGTGAACGGGGGATGTACCCGTTCATCCGGCAATTCAAATCGCTCTCGCAGGCGATCGCGAAGTTCAATCGGATCTGAGCCACGCACGCCGGCTGCCGGCAGACGATGGCCGCGCCCTGGCGTGCGGGGATTCTTGCGTTACCGTCCTGGTGCTCGCCCAACGCGCTCGAGCAACGAGGCCGCGGCGCGACTCGCGTCCGCGTGCCATTCGTGCCCGCCCTCGAAACCAAGCGCCGCCAGGTCAACGTGAGCGGCGCGCAGCCGCGCCTGGTCGGCCTCCCATTGGGCGGGCGCGTAATACTCATCGGCGTTTCCACGCGCGAGCAGAACGAAGGGGAGCCGCGCGATCTGTTCGTTGGACAATTCAGGCGGCACGTCTCCGCCGACTGCCACAACCCCAGACACGGGCGTCGCCGACGAGCACGCCGCGCGGAATGCCATCGCCACACCTTGTGAGAACCCGGCGAACACCAGCGGCATTTCAGCGTGCGAGTCTCGCGCCACCGCGGCGACCACGGCGGAAACGTAGGCGTTATTGTCATCAATGGCGAGCTCGCGGTCCTGTCGCGTCATCCAGCTCGCCACGACATTGGTACTGCGGCCGCGATAGAAACGGTGAAGGCCCTGGATGGACACCACGGTCCACTGAGTGGCGCCCGGAATGGCCTGCAAGCGCTCGAACGCGATCTCGGCGGATTCGGCGTATCCGTGAAAGCCCACGATCAACCCACGGCTCTGGCCCGCGGCCGGCGACTCGACAAGATAGCGTCCGTGGGTGCTGACGGCGATCGATTGCGCGCTGGCCATGCTCTCAAGATACCTCAGGGCTATTTACCGGCAAGGTGCTGTTGAGTGGCCCTTTTCTGTGTTGAATGCATTCGTGCCATGATGTCGCAAACCTGGGCGATGCCATCGCCTGCCAGTTCTCGACTCGGCACAGGAGTCTCCAATGGGATTCGGCAGAGAATACGTCGTCGGGTGGGGCACGTTGGCGTTGATCAATGCCGGGCTCGCCCAGGGAAAAGGGCGCAGCGGAGCGAATTGGTTCCTGCTGTCGCTCGTACTGGGGCCCATTGCCACGCTGGCCATCGTCGCTCTCGACAAAGCCGATGCGACCGCGCCCGCGCGCAAACCAGAAACGCGTTCCCTGTTGTTGATCCTGGGCGGAGTGATCGCAGTGGCGATCGTGCTCACAGTCTTCGGACGGCACTAGACCTTCCTCGTTACCTTACTGAAGCGCCTGATCGGCGGCCTGCCGATTGGAGGCGCTCGTCGGGCTGTCGTCGGCGCGTCGTGAGCCGCACTGGCGCATCCCTGTGAGCCGCAACGGCCGAGGAGCACGAAGATGAGAGCGAAGATTGCCGTGTGCGTGGGCGTCTGCGCGACGGTCTCGATGGTCGGACTGTCGGAGACCGCGGCCGCACGAACCGAAGCCGCGACACTTCGCACCCTGTACCTGGCGGCCACCACCGCTGATGGCGCCTTCGTGACGGACCTCGCCGCATCAGAAATCGTGGTCAAGGCGGACCGGCGGGCGGGTGAAGTCAAGGAACTCATCCGCTCGACCGATCAGATCCACGTCGCCGTGCTGGTCGACGATGGCGGGAGCGGATTGTTCCAGGGGCCGGTTGCGCAACTCGTGGGGGGGCTCTACGGCCAGGCGGCGTTCTCGATCAGCATGCTGAATCCACAGCCGTACCGGTTGAACGAGTTCAGCGCGCGCGTCGAGGTGCTGCGGCCGGCGGTGGACAAGCTCGTGCAGAGGGGCCGCATCCAGGGCGATAGTCTGCAGGTGATCGAAGCCGTGTCGTGGGCTGCGGGGGACTTGCGCAAGCGCAAGCTCCCGAGACCCGTCATCGTGGCGCTCGTGACGAGCGGCGAACCCGGTAAGACGGACATCGCCGATGCCATCCTCGAGGATCTGCGCGCGAGTGGGGCGTCGCTCCATGTCGCCTATACCGGTGGCGTTCCGATGGGGCGGGTCCTGATGGAGGGCCCGGCGCACTCGGGTGGGTCATCGACGATTGCGAACAACACGCGAGCGTTCGCCGACGCGATGACCGCGATCGGTAAGATGCTGACGAATCAGTATCGGTTGACCTACGTTCTGCCAGACGGCGTGCAGCCGGACCGGGCCTTGGAGGTCGCCACGACACGGCCGGGCGTGCGCATTCTGGCGCCCACCCGGGTCCCAACCACGTAGACGAGCAACAATCCGTCCAACCGGCGGTATCATGTGCCTCAATCGATAATCGCTCGGAGGCTGAATGGCGGATCGCTCTCGTCTCACCGTGCTGGCGCTCGCGGGGCTCGTCCTCGGAGTCACGATCGTGCGGGCGCAGGCGCCCGTGCCGTCCGTCACTCCGCCACCGGCTCAGGCCGGGCCCCGGCTGTCGGAAAGCGTGGGCGTTGGGCAGTACTTCAGCAATTGCGCCTCCTGTCACGAGAGTGCCACCCCCGAGCACCAGGCGCCGCGCACGGCCGTCCTCAAGCAGATGACACCCGAGCACATTTATGACGTGCTCACCACTGGCACCATGCGGACCAACGCGGCGAATCTTTCCGATGTCGACAAGCGGCTCATCGCCGAGTGGTTGGCCGGGAGAAAGATCGACACGGATCACGTCGGCGCCGCCGAACGGATGCCCAATGTGTGCGCGTCGCATCCACCGGTCCGTGCGCTCACCGCGCCGGCGTGGAACGGCTGGGGCGCCGACTATCGGAATTCGCGCGCGCAATCCGCGAAATCCGCCGGCCTGTCCCCGGGGCAGGTGTCGCGGCTGGAACTGAAGTGGGCATTCGGGTTTCCCGGCGCCACGGCGCTCTACAGTGAGGCGGTCGTCGCCGGACGCGTCTACGTCAGTTCCAATGCCGGATACGTGTACTCACTCGATGCGGACACCGGCTGCGTGCATTGGGCGTTCCATGCGCAAGCCGGCGTGCGCTCGAGCTTCGTGATTGGACGGCCGAGCGCTTCCACGGGACCACTCCTGGCGTATTTCGGTGACATCCACGGCACGGTCTACGCCGTGGATGCGAGCACCGGCGCGTTGATCTGGAAAGCGCAGTCCGATGCCCATCCGCTCTCGCGCATCACGGGCACGCCGGTCCTCTACGAAAACCGGTTGTACGTACCCGTGACGTCCCTCGAGGAGCCCGAGTCAGGTCAGGCCTACTACGAGTGCTGCACGTTTCGAGGCGTGATCGTGGCTCTCGATGCGGGGACGGGCCGCCAGATCTGGAAGACGTACACCATCGGCGAAGTCCCCAAGCCGGTCGGCAAGAACTCACTCGGCAAAGATCTGCTCGCGCCGGCTGGTGCCGGCGTCTGGGTGACGCCCGTGCTCGACACGAAGCGCCGCGCACTCTACTTCGGCACGGGCAATGCGTTCGCGGGGTTGCCGCGAACGGCCAACGCCGTGATGGCCGTCAGTATCGACAACGGAAAAGTGTTGTGGTCCATGCAGGCCCAGCCGTTCGACACGTGGCACAACGGGTGTGTTCAAAACGTGCCGGGGAGGGCGAGTGGGACGGGCCGGGGAGGTGCCGGCGCTGCAGGTGGACGAGCCGCTGGCGCCGGCCGAGGTGCGCCGCCCGCCGGCGCGCCGCGGCGCGGAGGCCCGGCGTATCCGCCGGAGAATTGTCCGGATCCGCTCGGGCCCGACTGGGACTTCTCGGCATCGTCGGCGCTTGCCACCACGACGGAGGGCCGCGACATCCTCATCGCGCCACAGAAGCAGGGTCTTGTGTGGGCGCTGAACCCTGACACGGGCGCAGTGATCTGGAAACAGGACGTCGCGCGGGAGATTGCGGGCGGACGCGGCGAGACCCTCTTCGGCGGGGCCATCGACCATGAGCGCGCGTACTTCGGTCTCGTCAGCAGCGGGCACCTGGCGCTGGACCTGAAGACGGGCCAAGAGGAGTGGTATACGCCGCTCGCTCCGCCGCCTGGCCGCGAGAACCTCCGCGGCGTCGTCGGCGCCGTGTCGCTGATCCCCGGCGTGTTGCTGTCCGGCGCGCGAGACGGGATGCTTCGCGCGGCGTCCTCAAAGACCGGTCAGCTGTTGTGGCAGTTCGACACGGCGCGCGAATTCACGACGGTCAACGGCGTGCCGGCCCGCGGTGGATCGGTGGCGTCCGGCGGCCCGATCGTCGCGAACGGCATGGTGTTCGCGGGATCGGGCTATCCGGGATTCCAGGGCGGTGACAGCGGCAACGTGCTCCTGGCGTTCGCGCCGGCCATCCGGCTCGACGAGCATGCCGATCGGTTGAAGCAGATCTTCGACAGTGGCGGCAAGCCGTAGCGACAGGTCAGTTTCGTGGCCGGTAAGTCTTATGGAAACCGTTGCGCGTATTCGTGACCGTGAACGTGCCGTCCGGCTCCGCCGCGATCTTGATCAGATACGCCGGGGTGTGTGCCGCGGCGCCGCCTCCCGGAGGTCCGCCACGACCGGGACCCGCGGGTGGCGCACCGGCACCGGGTGGTGGAGCGCCTTGCGGGATCTGGGCGGCGGGAGGCGCGGCTGGACCGGCGCCGGCCGGCCCTCCGGCGCGCGGCGCTGGCGGCGGCGCGGTGAGAACGCCGGCAATCGTCGCGTTGTCGTCGATGTTGGCGACGAAGGTTGCGGGCGCGTTGTCGAGGCCCGCGTTGTAGGACCAGTGCAACTGCCACAGATCTTCGAGACGAGGCGATTCATACAGCACGCGGAACGTGTCCGGCGCGCCGCCTTTGCGGGTGCCGTTGTTCATGACGGCCACGCGGGGCTGCAGCGCATGGACGAGCGCGGGCGCGCCCGAACGCTCGAGACCGTGATGCGAGGTCAGGTACACGTCGACCGTTCCGATACGATTCGTCGGACACATCAGGTCGAGTTCGCCGTTCCACGTGAGGTCGCCGAGATCGACCGTGCGGAAACGGCCGTAGGTCATCACGAATCCCGCCGACTCTCCGTTATCCGGATCGATGTAGGACGACTCGTCCTTCTGTGCCGCACCCGTACCGGCGCACGCCGTGTTGCGTTGGCCGCCACCCGGCAGGTTCGATCGAAGAAACTTGTTGGCCGACGCCACGGCCGTGACGTCGAGCCCGGTCATGCGCACCTTGTCCCCCGGCACGACCACAGTCCGTTTCCCACGGCTCAGTTCCTCATACGACGCCAGGAAGGCCGCCGAGATGATGCGATCGTTCGGGTGGGGCTTGCCGTGATCGTAGAAGTGCAGGACCGGCATCTGCTTGGCGAGTGCGAGCAGCGCGCCCACGTGATCGCCGTGGAAATGCGTGGTCCACAGGTGATCGATCTGCTTGACACCCGCGGCGTTGAGGGTCTCGACGATGCGGCCGAGATCGCGGTCGCCGCCGTTGCCGGTGTCGACGAGCAGCGATTCGCCGGTCGGGCTGACGAAGAGCGTCGACTGGCCCCCCTCCGTGTCGATGTAATAGACATCCAGCGTCTTCGCGCGCGTTTGCACGGCCGCCGCGCCAATTCCGCCGAGCAGACACACGATCGTCAGGACTGCAGCACGCATGAAAATCCTCCCCGTTTCGCCACATCATACGCGGAGTCGCAATCGGCATTGTCGAAGAGAGCGGGGCGCGGCCTCGACGCCATCAGCAGCGGTGACGCCGCCACGCTCGCGGATGGTCGTTCGCGTCCGCGTGTCTGTGCGATGATGCCGCATCAATTTTTCGGATGTCTGCGTGGCCGACGAATCGTGCGCGGCCGAGAGGGAGTCTTCCTATGTCTCTGAGAGTGTTGCGTCTGGTTGTCGCTCTTTGCGTAGTGGCGTGTCTCATGACGGTGGTCCCGGCGGGCCAAGGGGCTCCGCCCGCACCGGCTCAAGCGCCGGCCGGTGCCCCAGCGCCGGGGGGCGCTCCTGGAGGTCGCCAGGGTGGCGGTCGCGGCCCTGCAGGGGCAGGGAACGGCGCGTTGATCGGCGGGACGTTGACACCGGCCAAGCCCGACGCCCGCGGCTGGGGCTGGCAGGTGAAGGCGCTGATCAATCCGGCCACACCGCGTCCGTTTTACAACAAGGCCAAGGAACTGCTGTTTCAGGACAAGCAGATCACCAGCTACACCATCTCCAGCTACAACCCGGAACTCTACTGCGAGGTTGGCAAGCACTACGACTACATCTGGTTCGAGATGCAGCACAGCACGATGTCGTGGGACGAGGTACGGCGAATGATGCTGGCCTGTCCCGGCGTTGGCGCTGCACCGATGATCCGGATGCCCGACGCGTTCGAGTCGAGTATTCAGAAGGCTACCGACAGCGGGGCGATTGGCATCATCGTGCCGACGGTTGACGATGCGCTCGAGGCGCGGGACACGGCCCGGTACTCGCGATATCCGCCGTTCGGCCGCCGCAGTTCAGGGGGCGGGTCGTTCGGTCAGGTGTGGCCGGGCATCAACTACCGGGCGACGGTCAACGACAACATGCTCGTCACCGTGATGATCGAGACGCTCGAGGGCGTGGCCAACGCCGAGGAGATCGCGGCGACGCACGGCGTGGACGCCGTCATCCTCGGCAACAACGATCTGTCGAGCTTTTCGGGCTGGGCGCAGAACGATCCCCGCTATCAGGACGCCGTCATCAAGGTCCACGATGCGGCGCTCAAGTACGGCAAGTACTTCGGCAACGCCGGGGCTCAGTACCTGACCGGCTATGCGGTCAGTGCTGACACGCGCATGGTACAGAACGGCCCGGCGCGTGATGGATGGACGCCGCCCGCGCGCGGCGGTGGACCGGCACGAGGCGCAGCGCCGCCGGCCGGCAGGGGCCGCGACAACGCACCAGAGCCTGAGGCGGAACCGCTGATCGGACTGCCGGGAGGACTGGCACCGGGGTCTTCCGCACCCGCGACCGGATCGGGCGGAAGAGGGCGGTAGGCGCTGCAGGCGTCCGCGAACAGGAGCAGGCGATGAACATCAGTCGCAGGACATTCGGAATGAGTCTGGCGGCCGCGGCCGGTGTGCTGGCGCGGCCGAGGGCGCTCACGGCTGGATCGGCGGGTGCACGGGCACCCGCCGATCTGGCACGGGCGGCCACGCGGCTGCCCGCGGCGCGGATCACGAAGATCCGGATCTTCTATCCGCCGAACTACGCGCCGAACGGGCCGCAGGCGTTTCCGCAGAGCAACATGGTCCTGCTCGTCGACACCGACGCCGGTATCACCGGTGTCGGCCAGGGCGGCTCGCCGGACACGGTGCGCAATGTGGCGCGCAGCGTGATCGGGCGCAATGCGTTCGACACCGAGGCGATCTGGCAGACGGCGTACATGGACGGGTTCTACTCTCCCGGACGCGAGAGGCTGCATGCACTCGGCGCCATCGACATGGCGCTCTGGGACATCAAGGCCAAGGCGTTGAACGCGCCGTTGTATCAGTTGTTCGGGGGCAAGGCGCGCGAGCACATTGAGCTCTACGCGACCAATGGTTTGCCGCCGGGGCTCGTGCCGCCGGCCGATGCGCAGGCGATGGGCCTCAAGGAGCGCGCGGCGGCGACGATGGCCGCGGGGTATCGCGTCTACCGCGTCGACGGCGCGATCTTGCCGTCAGGTCCGGGCGGTGGCCGTCAGGGAGGTCCCGCAGGTCCGGGAGCTGGCCGGGGGGCTGGTCCGGGAGCCGGACGCGGTGATGGTCCCGCGGTGTTCAACTCGCGCCAGCGGATTCGGCTGATTGCCGAGGCGGCTCAACAGATTCGCGATGGCGTCGGCCCGGACGGTGACTGGATGATCGACGTGCATCAGAAGTTCGATTTCCAGGAGGCCGTGGAGTTGTGCAATCTGATTGCGCCCATGCGGCCGTTCTGCGCCGAAGATCCTTTGCGGGAGGAACAATTTCTCACGCAGATCCCGAAGCTCCGGCTGATGACCACGATCCCCCTCGCCGCCGGTGAAGAGTGGGGGACTCGCGCCGACTTCGGCCGGCTCGTCGAGAATCGCGACATCGACTTCGCGCGCGCTTCCTTGCCGAACGTCGGCGGCATCACCGAGATGCTCAAGATCATGGCGCTGTGCGACGGGCACAAGGTCGGCATCGTGCCGCACTTCACGGGACCGATTGCGACCGCCGGCCACATGCATACGATGACGGCCTTTCCGGGCCAGGTGCTCATGGAGTTCAACCAGGGCGACCGGCCGGTGCCGTACCTGTCGGAGTTCCTGGAGGTCCGGAACGGCAAGGTGTGGCCAAACGATCGGCCGGGTCTCGGCGTCACGGTCGACGAGAAGACGCTCACACCGATCGAAGAAATCTCGACTGGCGCGCAGGGGCCGACCTACCGCCGGCCGGATGGCTCACCCACACATTGGTAGACGCGCGTCACCGACCTGGAGAACTCTCGCCGATGAAGGTTTGGAAGCGCAGCGTGTTCGTGGTCCTCTGGCTTGTCGCGGGCGGCGGTTGGGGGGCGGAGGGCATGAAGTCCGTGTGGTCGGGTGTGTATACCGACGAGCAGGCGACCGCTGGCGAGACGATCTACTTCAACCGGTGCGCCACATGCCACGGCGACGATCTCGGCGGCGTGGAAAAGGCGCCGGCGCTCGTCGGAGCGTCCTTCCGGGAGTCGTGGCATGGCAAGACATTGCGAAAGCTTCTCGAACGCATCGAGAGCATGCCGCCAGACGAGCCACAGGCCGTCTCCACCGATGAAGCCGCCAAGGTCCTGGCGTTTCTCCTGCGTTCATCGGAGATGCCCAGTGGATCGTCGGCGTTGCCGATCGACCGCGCGCAGTTGGCCGACATCACCTTCGAACGGACGAAACCCTGATGTGCGCCGATAGGACGAATCACCTTCCGATGACTGGAGACGAACATTGAAGGTTCCGAGACTTGCAGGCAGTGTTCTTGTGGCGCTGGCTGTCGCTAGCGTCGGGTTCAGCACGCGCAGTTCGGGAGCGGGGGCGCAGGCCGGTCCGACCGCGCCGCCTGGCACCGAGTGGCCCACATATGGCGGCAACCTGGCGAGTCACCGCTATTCGCCCCTGGACCAGATCACGAAGGACAATTTCAACAAGCTGGAAATCGCCTGGCGGCTGAAGACGGACTTCCTGGGGCCGCGCCCGGACACGCTCTATTCGGCCACGCCGCTGTTGATCGACCGCGTGCTGTACACGACGGCCGGCGCCCGCCGCGCGGCGGTGGCGCTCAACGCCAAGACCGGCGAGATGCTGTGGATGCACACGGAAGATGAAGGCGTGCGCGGCCAGAACGCGCCTCGCTCAGGCGCTGGACGCGGCGTCGCGTACTGGGCCGGGACGAACGGCAGTGACCGGCGCATCATCTACGTGACGCCCGGCTACCGGATGCTGGCGCTCGATGCGAAGACGGGTGTTCCCATTCCTGCGTTCGGCAACGCGGGCGTTGTCGACCTGAAGCTCGAGGACGATCAGGAACTGGATCTGAACACCGCCGAGCTTGGCCTGAACGCCACCCCGCTCGTCGTCGGCGACGTGATCATCGTCGGAGCGGCACACCGGGCGGGAGGGGCGCCGCGCACCATGCACAACGCGATCGGGTACGTGCGCGGGTATGACGTGCGCACGGGAAAGCGGTTGTGGATCTTCCACACGATTCCGAAACCGGGCGAGTTCGGGTACGAGACCTGGCTCGAAGGCGCCGCGGAGAAGAACGGTAACACTGGCGCCTGGTCACAGATGAGCGCCGACCCGGAACTCGGCCTGGTGTACGTGCCCGTGGAAATGCCGACAGGTGATTACTACGGAGGCAATCGACCCGGCAATACATTGTTCGATGAAAGCCTGGTGGCGCTCGACTACAAGACGGGCCGCCGCAAATGGCACTACCAGTTCGTCCATCACGGCCTCTGGGACTACGACCCGTCGTGCGCGGCGATGCTCTTCGACATGAACGTGAACGGCCGCCGCGTGAAGGCGCTCGCGCAGCCGACGAAACAAGCGTTCCTGTTCGTCCTCAATCGCGAAACCGGTGAGCCCGTCTGGCCGGTGGAAGAGCGGCCCGTGCCGCAGTCCGATGTTCCGAACGAGCGGACAAGCGCGACGCAGCCGTTCCCGACCAGACCGGCGCCGTTCGACATGCAGGGCGTGTCCGAAAACGATCTGCTCGATCTGACGCCCGCCCTCAAGGCCGAGGCGATCGAAGTGGCGAAGCGGTACCGGATGGGCCCGTTGTTCACGCCGCCGGCGTTCAGCAAGCTGGACGGACCGCTCGCCACGCTGCAAGTGCCCGGCGACACGGGCGGTGCGAACTGGCCGGGCGGCTCGCTCGACCCGGACAACAACTTCCTCTATGTCCACTCGCACTCGGCCATCTTTCTCAATGGCAACGTCCCGGCCAACCCTGCCCAGTCCGATATGGGCTACGTGCAGGGACAGGCTCGCGCCGGCGGCGCGGCGCCGACAGGTCCACCCGCAGGTCCACCTGCCGGTCCACCCGCCGGACGCGCGGCTGGTCCTGGGCCGGGTGGTCCGGGAGGTGGTCGTGGTGGCGGGTTCGGGCCCGGCGGACCCGGTCGCGGTGGCGCCACCGTGCAGGGGCTGCCGCTCATCAAGCCGCCGTACGATCGCATCACGGCGTACAACATGAACACCGGCGACATCATGTGGCAGAAGCCCCACACGTCGACGCCTGACGACATCAAGAATCACCCGGCGCTCAAGGGATTGAACCTGCCACGAACCGGCCAGCCCGGGCGCACATTCCTTGGGGTGTTGGCGACGAAGACGCTGCTGATCGCGGGAGAAGGTGGCGTGCACACGAACGACGCCGGGAAGCGCGTTGCGCTGCTTCGTGCCTACGACAAGCTCACGGGCGCCGATGCCGGTGAAGTCGAGATGCCGGCCAAGCAGACCGGATCGCCCATGAGCTATCAGATTGACGGCAAGCAGTACGTCGTCGTCGCCGTGAGCGACAGTGGCGGAGCAGAACTGCTGGCTTACGCGCTGCCGTAGTCGACCGCATGTGAGAGGCCGGGGCGGCCCGTTGTCGGGCGGCCCCGGCCTTTTCCTGCTACGCCTTCATCGCGACGCCGTTCTTGACGAGCCAGTCGTGCGCGATCCGGCCCGATTCGCGCGGCGTGTACGGCATCTGGCCGCCGCTGTCGAGCTCAACCATGATCATGCCGCCGAGCGTGCGGCCCTCCATCAGGTCGAGGATGCCGACCAGATCGACCTTACCGAGGCCGAGGGCGCAGTATCCGGCCATGGCTGGTCCGCCGACCCAGTCTTTCAAATGCATGTGCTGGACGACCGGTAGGAAGGTCCGGACGACCTCGACCGGATCGACGCCGCCTTTCTGGAGCTGGCCGACGTCGGGTCCAAATTTGACGTACCGGGTGTCGACGGCTTCCATCGTGGCGTAGGTCTCGTCACGCGTCTCGACCGCGGTGCCCGTGTGCTGATGGAGGGCGGCGATGAGGCCGACGTCCGTGATGGCTTTCCCCAGTTCGTTCAACGTTGTGACGATGTTCTGTTTGTGATCGTTGAAGTTGTAACTGGGCCCGCCCACGCGGCCGCTCGGCCCGATGACGATCGTCTTGCCTCCGTATTTCTTGAGAATATTCGCGACGACGACCGCGGCGGCGATCGTCTCGGCGCGCCGCGCCGGGTCAGTCAGGTTGATGCTGGTGTAGCTGGAGATCAGGGGCAGTTTGTACCGATCGACAAAACCGCCGAGCACGCCCTGACTTTCAAGACCGGTGATTTGCCAGTCGAACAGCTCGAGACCCGAGAAGCCGAGCTCCGAGACGTCCTTGAAGATGGCTTCGTTCAATGCGGCGTCGGGTGGCGGCGGTCCGCCCCCACGGCGGGCACCGGCTGCCGCAGGGAGGTCGGCCGCCGAAGGTCCGGCCGGAACTGGAACCGGCGGGACGGATGGCGTTGGCGCATCGGCGCCGGCGGTCGCCGGTGGCGGGCCTCCGCGCCGCGCGCCAGGGGGACGAGCCGGCCAGGTGATGCCCGTGTGGCCGATGGCGATGTTTCTCTTTCGGCCCTGCGCGAGCAGGGAACCGAAGGGCAGCGTTGCTCCGGCCAGCGACAGGGCAAGGAGCTGATTGAATTGTCTTCGGTCGAATGCTGTGTGTCCCACCGTATTCCCTCCGCGAGTGACGAATCTCCCAGATCGATCGTGCAACCCGCCGACGCCGGTCTGGTCCGGACGGTCACGAGCGAATCTTCCCGGGTCATGCGACGAACGTGGCTGCTGTTGTATGCGATTGAGGTCGGCGCCGCTATCTGTTTCCGCTTGATTTGGAATCGATTCTCGATGAACCTAGCACCGTCAATCACCCCGATCAAGCGTCCACTGGTGACGTGGACTTGTCGGCCGGGACCCGGCCAGCCGCGGCGGGGGTGTGAGGAGACGTGATGTTCGAGGCAGGGGTTCACCATCGGCGGTCGAGATTCGTGGCGACTGCGGTCGGGCTGACGGCGCTCGTAGCCGGAGCCACCGTGGGGATCGGTCAGAGTCAGGTTTCCCGTACCACGTGGACCGACTATGGCGGTGGTCCGGACAGCGCGAAGTACTCCACCCTGACGCAGATCACCAAATCCAACGTCGGCCAGTTGAAGGCTGCCTGGTCCTATCCCACCTACGACAACACCGCGTATCGATTCGCGCCGCTCGTGGTCGGCAACGTGGCGTACGTGCTCGCGCGTGACAACTCCCTCGTCGCCCTTGACGCCACGACGGGCAAGGAAATCTGGATCCATGCCGAACTCCAGGGGATGGCTCCCCGAGGCATCAACTACTGGCAGAGCGGAGACGGGACCGACCGTCGTCTCATCTTCCAGCGCAATAGTTACCTCGAAGAGATTGACGCGAAAACGGGGAAGTCGATTCTGTCGTTCGGCAATAACGGCGCGGTGAATCTCCGCGAAGGGCTCGGGCGAGATCCTGCGACCGTCACGCGGGTTCAGTCGCCGAATCCCGGGAAGGTGTTCGAGAACCTCATCATTCTTGGCTCGGCACCGGGAGAAGCCTACCTGTCGGCCCCGGGCGACCTGCGTGCCTTCGACGTCGTGACCGGCAAGCTCGTGTGGCAATTCCACACGATCCCGCACCCCGGTGAGTTCGGCTATGAAACCTGGCCGAAGGACGCCTGGAATTACATCGGCGGCACCAACACGTGGGGTGAGATTTCGGTCGATCCGGTGCGAGGCATTGCGTACTTCCCGGTGGGGTCTCCGACGTACGACTACTACGGCGCGGATCGTCACGGCGCCAATCTGTTCGGGACGTCCCTGCTCGCGCTGGACGCGCGGACGGGCCAGCGCCTGTGGCACTTCCAGATGGTCCATCACGATCTCTGGGACTACGACAACACCGCGGCGCCGCAGTTGACGACGATCCGCCACAACGGGCAACTCGTCGACGTCGTCGCGCAGGCTGGAAAAACCGGCTTCCTCTACGTCTTCAACCGCGTGACGGGAGAACCGATCTGGCCGATCGAGGAACGGCCCGTGCCCAAGAGTGACGTCCCGGGGGAAGCATCGTGGCCCACGCAGCCGTTCCCCACCAATCCGCCCCCGTTTGCGAAGCAGTCCCTCAACGAAAACGAGATCAATCCGTACATCCTGACGCCTGAAGAGCGGGCCTCGTGGAAGGATCGGATCGCCAAGGCCCGCAAGGGCGGACTCTTCATTCCGCCGGCCGTCGGCATCGAAACCGTGGCGATTCCCGGTGCGCAAGGTGGTGCGAACTGGGGCACCACGGCCGCGGATCCCACCAACGGCTCTGTCTACGTGCTCAGCATCAACGTCCCTTCCATCTACCGTCTGGCGCTGGAGGCGCCGGGTGCAGGGCGAGCGGTCGGCGCGGGCGCCGGCCGTGGCGCAAGTGCCGCCACGCTGATGCGCGGACGCGCCATCTACGAGGAGCGGTGCCAGAGCTGTCACGGTCCCAACCTCGCAGGCATTGGCAACTACCCGTCGCTCGTCGACGTCACAACGCGGCTCTCCGACGATGTCCTGCGAACGATCATCACTGGCGGGCGATTGACGATGCCGCCGGCGCCGCTTCCGACGATGGACATGGAGGCGCTGGTCGCGTTCCTGGCCAATCCGGCTGCGGCGGCGGGCCGGGGATTTGTGGGCCGTGGTGTCGGCGCGCCGCGTACCGCGCCTCCGGGACCGGTCGTGGCCCGCGGTGGGGCGCCCGGCGCCGGTGCGCCCCCGGCGCGCGGCATGGGTGGTGGCATGGCTGGTCCGGAGTACCCGGCGGGTGTGGATGCGCCGAAGGTGCGGTACTACACCGACTACGGCATGCAGAACACTCTCGTACAACCGCCCTATTCGACGCTGACGGCTTTCGACTTGAATACCGGCACGATCAAGTGGCAGGTCCCGAGTGGTGGCGACGAGCCGCGAGCCATTGCCCAGGGCGCGAGTGACACCGGCTACCCGCTGGCGCGGACCGGCATCATCACCACGGCGACGGGCCTGCTGTTTCAGGCGGGCCTCGACCGTAAACTTCGCGCCTACGATGCAGAAACGGGCCGCGTGTTGTGGGCAGGCGATCTGCCCGCTGGGTCGGTCGGCGTGCCGGCGATGTATGAGGTGAACGGCAAGCAGTATCTGTTGGTCGGCGCGACGCAGGGTGGCGGACGCGGGACCGGGAATGTACCGGCGACGCCGGGGCAAGCGGCGGTCCCTGCTGATGCAGTCAGGGCCTACGTCGCGTTTGCGCTGCCGTGAGACACGGAAAAACTGGAGGCTGGATGGTTGGCCGGATCTTTCTCCTGGGGGCGCTCGGCGTCGCGGTGTCCATCGCGTCGCTTGCGGGCTCCAACGGTAATTTCGTGCCGGATTGGACGTTCAAAGGGTCCGCCCTCACGGATTGGCGGCCGCTTGGACAAGTCGACTGGCGCGCCGAGAACGGCCAAGTCGTCGGGACGCCGCGCACGCCCGAGGGCGGATGGCTCGTCTTGAACCAGTCGTTTCAAGATGTGCAGATCGCCGCGTCGGTTCGCTGCGCGGCGGCCTGCAAGACCGGTCTGCTCCTGCGAGCGGAGGCCTTGGCCGACGGAGGCATGAAAGGCATCCTCGTCAGTTACGCACCCGACGACACGGCCGCCTACGCGGTCACACTGGATCGACAGGGTGCGATCACGAGCCGCGAGCGGCTTCGTCCGGGCGGCGGACAGATGCGATTCGTCGCCAACGCCGACGGGACGCAGCCGAACGCGCAGCCCACGCGCGCGACGGCGGCGGGTCCGGTTGGTGGTGGGGGCGCGCCGACTGGTGCGGCGCCGGCAGGGACGCCGACGGGCCGGGCGGGAGCGGGCCCTCCCGCTGGCGGACGAGGTGGGCCGGGTGGCGGCCGAGGTCGCGCGGGAATGCCCGAGGGCTACACCAATCCCTACACGCCGGGCGTGTTCGTCTTCAAGACCAACGACTGGAACGATCTGGAAGCGCAGGTCGACGCGAATATTCTGCGCGGCTGGCTCAACAATGGTCCGGAGTCGGGCGTGGCCAATGGTGCGGCTGATGAGGACCGCGGTCGGTACGGTCCGGTCGCGCTCTATGTCGGCGGATCGGGCGAGGTGCGATTCAAGGACATCGGCGTCAAGGATCTTGGCCGGCACACCTGGCCAGCGGAAACGGTTTCGCCGCGGTTCAAGATGCTGCGACTGTCGAACTTCAGCTACACGTGGTCGACCGCGGTCGCCGACATCAATCGGGACGGTCACCCGGATATCGTCGCGGGACCCTGGTATTTCCTGGGACCGGACTTCACCGTGTCGCGTGAGATCGCCCTCAGCCAAACGTCGAGTCCGAGCAACGTCTATCCGAACAACCTGCTGGTCGAGTATGCGTTCGACTGGACTGGAGACGGGTGGCCTGACGTGCTCATGGGCAGCACCCTTTACGTCAATCCCGGCAAGGAACTGCGCCGGTGGGATCGGGTGGCGACCGGCATGCTGGGAGGCGGCGAGATCACCGCGTACCGCGATATCGATGGCGACGGCAAGCCGGATGTCATCAACAGCAGCGGTGCCGGCGTGTCATTCTCGCACCCGGATCCGGCGAATCCGTCAGGCCCGTGGATTTCGGTGAACGTCTCGGGCCCGGGCCCGTGGCCCGCGCACGGCGTTGGCGCCGGCGACATCAACGGCGACGGCAAGGCCGACATCGTGAATCCGTACGGGTGGTGGGAACAGCCGGCTGGTGGCGCGTCGCAGATACCGTGGAAGTTTCATGTCGCGAAGATCGCGGACTGGGGCCGTGCGGGCGGCGGCCCTGGCGGCGCCGAGATCATGGTCTATGACGTCAATGGCGACAAGAAGAATGACATCGTGACCAGCCTGCAGGCTCATGCGTGGGGGCTGGGCTGGCTGGAGCAGCGGCGCAATGCCACTGGCGAGATCACGTTCGAGCCGCACACGATCATGGGCGACTTCAGTGCGAAGAACCCCGGCGGCGTGACGTTTTCTGAACTGCACGGCATGACGGCCGGCGATATGGACGGTGATGGCATTCCGGACATCGTCGTGGGCAAGCGGTACTGGGCGCACCAGGAGGCCTATGTTGATCCTGACCCGATGGGCGCTCCGGTGTTGTATGTCTTCCGGACCGTTCGGAATCCGCGAGCGCCGGGCGGAGCGGAGTTTGTGCCGGAACTCGTGCACAACCGGTCCGGTGTGGGATCGACCGTCCTCGCTGCGGACGTGAACGAAGACGGTGCGATGGATATCGTCACCGGGACCAAGTTGGGCATCTTTGCGTTTCTGGGCACGCCGCGGGCCGGGGCGTCGACGACCGGCGGGCGGCGACGACCATAGTTGTTTCGCCAGCTCGTCGTCACCTTGGAGACTCCAATGAAACACGTGCGGGTTGTGATCGGCTCACTGATGGCGGTGGCGTTGGCCGCCGCGCCGATGGCGCAGGCCCCGGCCACCGAAGTTGACGCTCATGTCGCCGCCGCTCGAGCGGCGGCCGGGATGGAGTTCCGGAACACGTTCATGAACCTCTGTTTGCCGGGCGGCGGCGGACCTGGCGGCGGGGCACGCGGAACGGCGCCCGCCCCCACCGGACCCCGAGGCGCCGGCGGCCAGGTGCCGACCGGGCGCGCGGGAGCCGCTCCGGGGCAGGCGCCCGATCGGGCCAACTGGTATGCGCCGCCATTCAAGGTATTCGACAATCTCTACTGGCTCGGAACGCGCCAGCACTCCTCCTGGGCGCTTCAGACGAGCGCCGGCATCATCGTCATCGACACGAACTTTGCCTGGGCGACCGAGCCCGAGATCATCGGCGGCATGACGCAGCTCGGGCTCAAGCCGGGCGATATCAAGTACGTCGTGATCAGTCACGCGCACGGTGATCACGATCAGGGCGCTGCCGAGTTGCAGAAGCGTTACGGCGCGAAGGTCGTGATGGGCGCGGCCGACTGGACCGCCACCTTGCAGCGTCCGGCCACCGCCGCCGGAGGCGTCCCGACCCGCGACATCGTCGTCGGGCCGGAAGGGTACACGCTCACCCTCGGTGATACGACGATGACGATTGTCGCCACGCCGGGTCACACGCCGGGGACGCTGTCGTATGTCTTCCCCGTGAGAGATCAGGGGCGAACGGTGACCGTGGCGTATTCGGGCGGCACACTCACCGGTGCGTTTGGCACCGATGGCTCCCGATGGGACGAGTACATTGCGTCACAACAGAAGGTTGCCAAAGCCGCGGCCGACGCGGGCGCCAGCGTGATCTTGTCCAATCACAGCGAGTACGACGGCGCGTACACAAAGGCCCGTCTCATTGCGGCGCCACGGCAGGTCGGCGAAACCCATCCGTTCGTTGTCGGAGCCGAAGGGGTCCGGCGTTACTTCACCGTGATGACGGAGTGCGCCACGGCCTCCAAGCTTCGAGTCGGCGCGAAGTAACCGCACGCGAACGGGGGACGGGAAGGGATTTAGCGGCGTGAAACAAATCGCGAAGTTCGTGTTGGCCGGTGTGTTGTGCGCGTCCGGTTGTTCGGGCGGAAAGCCGGAGTGGGCGGCGCGCAACCAGCGAGTGGTTGATGAGTTCAAGGTGACAGGCCGTTCGCGGGATCTCCCAGCGGTCCGCGTGCCCGTCATTCTCCCGCCTGGCCAGTTGGTGGAGAATGCGGCCCTGCCCACGGTATCACTCGCGCCGGGCGTGATGGCCAGGCTGGCCTGGGGCCGCGGCGCGTTGCTCGAACAGGTCGACATGGCGCCCGGAGCGGTGTTCCCGACGCAGACGCTAAGCGAGGAGTTGATCGTCATCGCGCGCGACGGATCGGCGACGCTCGAGTTCGACGGTACGCGCGTGGAGATGACGAAAGACCAGGCGATCTACCTCCAGCCCGGAGCGCGGCGGTCGGTGACGGCCGGACCTCAGGGGTGGAAAGCCTACGAGGTCTACTCGCCTGTGCGGCTCGACCATCTGGCGTTGGCGGGTCAAAAGACCGAGGGTGTGAGTCCGGCGTTTCCGGACCAAGGCATGACACCCTCCCTCCAGCCCGGCGTGGTCGTTGACCTGAACCAGATCCAGTGGACGCCGGTCACCGACCCCGAGGCCACGAGGTCGTATCGCCGAAGTCCGGCAAACTCGCGCCTGTTGTGGGGACGCAATGCGCAGGTGAGCCTGGTGCGCATGGATCCCGGTTCCGAGTTCCCGAGGCATATCCATCCGGAGGATCAACTCACGCGCACGGTGCGGGGAACGCTCGATCAGGGCGTGATGGATGCGAGCTATCCCGCTTCAGGTTCGGCGGGCCACACGGTGTTGTTGCCCGGAGGCATGGTGCACTCGGCCAGGCTCGGAGAGGCTGGTGCTGATCAGCTGGACGTCTTCTGGCCCGTGAGGCCCGACTACGTCGAGCGCGCGGGGAAGCAGCAAGCCCTCTACGAAATGGTCGTCGCGCCCGGCACGCGACCGAAGAAGTTGAGCGACGGTTTCACCTTTACCGAGGGGCTGACCTGGTTGAAGGGCGTGCTGTACTTCTCTGACATGTTCTTCAAGAACCCGGCTGCGGGCGACTGGACCGGCAGTCCGGCGAAGAGCCGGCTGATCGCGTTGACACCGGACGGGCAGTCGCGCGTCGTCGCCCGAGGCATGCAGTCGAATGGGACGATTGCGGCACGGAATGGCAACCTGCTGGTCTGCGACATGTTCGGCCACCGCGTGGTCGAGATCGATCCGGCAAGCGGACGGGTCGTCCGCGTGGTACTGGATCGCGTTGGCGGTAAACCCATCGACGGTCCCAACGACCTCGTCATGGACGCCAGGGGCGGCCTCTACATTACCGATCCGCAGTTCACGCCTGAGCCGACCAAGAGCCAGCCTGGGAAGCAGGTGTACTACGTCTCGCCGGATGGAACGGCCAAGGTCGTGATCGGCCCCGGCGAGTTCGCCATGCCGAACGGGGTCGAGATTTCGCCCGATGGCAAGACCGCGTACGTCAACAACACGTGGCTGCAGCCGGGCGAGAATTTCGTGTACGCGTATGACATCGCCGCCGACGGCACGCTCGCGCGCAAGCGTCGCTTCGCGATGATGCATCTCACGCCCGACGTGCTGGGCGCGGCCAATCCGGCAGACCGGTTCGATTCGCGCGCGGATGGTACCGCTGTCGACACGGACGGACGGCTGTATGTGGCGACGAACACGGGTGTCCAAATCTTTCTCCCGGACGGGACCTACGCTGGAACGATCCACGTGCCGCAATACCCAGTCAGCGTGACGTTCGGCGGCGCCAACAACGACGTGCTTTACATGGTTGGGGAATCGTCCGCTTGGTCGATCCAGACCAAGGTTCAGGGATTCCGCTATCCGGCGGGAATGAACTGAGGGGCGATGAAAGACTGGAGACGACACAGATGAGGCCGCTGTTGATGCGTCGGGTTATACAGCTCTTCGCGTGCGGCGTGGTTCTGGCGGTCGGGCCGATGTTGGCCCAGCGCACCAGCGCGGCCGTCAAGCAAGGCGTGGCTCCGGCCGACCTGCCTCGCGCGGCGTCCGGTTTTCACGAACTCTTCCTGTACGACGCGTGCCGGGCGGAAAACACCGAGCAGCCGGATACCTGCCTTCATGAGCGGCAGCATGAAACCGCGTTTGTGTTTGGCGGCCGCCCCGAAGTGGTCTACGACGTGACGCTCAGAATCCGCGGACTGTTCGAGCCGACGACGATCGCCGGCGGCGCGACGCCAGATGCCAGTCATCCCGACTTCGTGACGGGAGGGCAGAGTCGAACGCTGGACTATTCGCGCTGGCATATCGACGTCTCGCAGCCCGCGCAGACGTACACGCTCAATCACTATCCGTCCGTATCCCACACGATCTACAAGGAAGACTTCGAGGCCACGATACCGGTCGCCGGCGGCGCGCGGATCGTCGTGCAGACGATCGACAGCAACGATCGGGAGATCGACAACGGCGCGAAAGGCCGTCCGGACCGTCAACAGATTCTTGAAGGGGTCGTCGATACGCCGCGTCCCGGGCAGATGCTCCGTGTTGACGTGGTGCGCGTCGTCGCAAGGCCGTGAGTCCTGGCACTGTGTCGCGTTGCGGACGTGCGGACGTGCGGACGTG
>JBDTNQ010000066.1:0-24915 GCA_039933635.1 Acidobacteriota bacterium | reverse complement strand
GGTCACGGCCCCGCCACTGGGTCGTCCGGAATTCGAACCGCCTCGAAGTCCCCGCATCATAGCGCCCACGGCCAGCGACCCTTTGAACAGCACACTTACCGGCACCACGCCACCGAGCTTGTAGCGGCCGAGCGCGTCCAGTCCGACTGATGCGATGCACCCGCACTGCGTGCAGTCGGGATCGCCGCCGTATTGACATGGCGTGATCGCCCGCTTGAGATCGGACGACAGACACGCCGTGGTCTTGGCAAAGGTGCACTCGTCAGGATTCTGCGGCGGTCGCATGTAGCCGGCGACGAGCGAGGGACGCATGTCCTCGAGCTTCGGCTCGCGCGCGTAGAGCGCGCTGATTTCCTTCACGACCTCCTGACGATCCTCGGTCCTGAGCATTTCGACCGACTGCTCACCTTTTTGTGGCGTATACAGACTGAACCAGATCCGCCGAACATCCGGCAGCTTCGCCCAGAACTCCGTGAACTCCGTGATGTATCCCGGGCGCGCCTGCTGCCGGGTGATCGTGCAATGTACGGTGACGCGCTGCCCCTTGATGTGTTTGAGGATCCGATCGTAGGTCGCGGGTGCACGGCGCACGTCGTGTTCCGGCTGCAGCCCGTCAATCGATACGCATACCTGCAACCGCTCCATCGTCGCCCAGCTCTCGGGAATCGGGCGCACGGCGCTCGTGACGACCTGGGTGTGAATGCCCATGCCGGTGAGCTTTGGCAGCAGCACCTCGAGCTCGCGGAAGCGTACGAGCGGCTCTCCGCCGACGATCGACAGGTGGATCGGCTTGTACCGCTTCACCACGTCCATGACGCCGTCGATGAGTTCCTGCCCCTTGTAGTCCGCCAGTTCCCGCAAGACGACGTCGCCGCCGAGGTGCGTGTCGCCGTACGCGTAGCAGCCCGGGCACTTCAACGGGCACTCCCGGGTGATCTCGATTGAGAGATTCGGCTGATATCCGCCGAGAATATGTCCCCACGCCTTGACGACGTGTCCAGCTTCCATGCGGTGTGCGACTCCCGTGTAAAGTGCGGCCGATCAGGCCAGCGGGTTGCGTGCGAAACAAAGGTCATCGACGATGCGCCCGCCGATGATGTGTTCCTGAATGATCCGCTCGGCATTGGCCGGCGTGACGTGCTTGTACCAGGCACCCTCCGGATAGACCAGCGCGATCGGCCCGTCCGTGCAGATTCGCAGGCACTTGCACCGCGTGCGATACGTGCCGCCCGTCGGCCCGGTCAGATTCAGTTCCTTCAGACGCTGTTTGACGTAGTCCCAGGTGGCATCGCCGCCATCCGCGTCCACGCAATCAGGCCCCGCGCAGACGAACATGTGCCGTTCGATGTGGCCGACGCCAAAGGACGCGGCGGCCTCTTCCGGTGAGGAACGATCCTTGCCCATGATAGAAACTGAAGTCGCGGCGCGACCCGCCAGCGGCCGACTCCTAACTCTGTCACCTCTCATGCCCAGATACAAATTAACGATCGAGTACGCCGGGACACGCTACAGCGGCTGGCAGATTCAAAAGAACGCCCGCACCGTGCAGGGAGAACTGCATCGGGCCCTGCGCGACGGGCTGGGCCTGGCGCAACCCGAGAGCTACGGCTCCGGACGGACCGACGCGGGCGTGCACGCCCTCGCCCAGATCGCACACGTGGATGTGCCATCGCCAGTTGCGCCGGCCACGATGATGATGCGTCTCAACGACGCGCTGCCGCACGACATCAATGTGCTCGACGCGGAACGTGTGGCGCCGCGATTTCACGCGCGGCACAGCGCCGTGGCGCGGAGCTACCTCTATCAAATCGCCATCCGGCGCACGGCCTTCGCCAAACCCTTCGTCTGGTGGGTGCGCGAGCCCCTCGATCTGGCGCGTATGCAGGCCGCGGCGGCGGCACTCGTGGGCTTCGGCGACTTCCGATCATTTGCCGACGACGACCCCTCGGAGAAGTCGACCACGGTCCTCGTCAACCAGATCGCGGTCGTCCGTCAGGGACACCTCATCCTGGTGCGCGTCGTCGGATCGCACTTCCTGTGGAAGATGGTTCGGCGAGTCACGGGCGTGCTCGCCGAAGTCGGACGGGGCGGGCTGAAGGTGGACCGCGTGCCGGCGCTGATGACCAGCGAGTCGGACCTGCCGGCGCGGTTGACGGCGCCGGCGTCCGGACTGTTTCTGGAGCGCGTGTTCTATGAAGCTCCGCCGGGCGATTGGCCGATCGTGCCGGCGATACCGGTGAGTTGAGCGCGGCTCACTCTTCCTTGTGACAGAGCTCGCAGTCCTGACTGATCTTCTTGTCGGGTTGGCCCTTCGCCACGTGGGTGTCGTCGTGGCAGCGGAAGCACCCGCTGTCTTCCACGTGGAAGAGTTGATTCGAGTACGTGCCCCACGTGATCTTCATCTGGGGGAACACGTTCGCGCGATACAGCCGAAGCGCCGCCTGCACGGCCTCGCGCGATTCGGGTGTTGCGGCGCCAAACGCCTTGGTCAGCCGGTCCGCGATCGCCTGAGAGCCATCCACCCCCGCGGGCCTCTCCTCCGAGAGCGCGTCGACCATTTCGCTGCGGACGAACGGCACCTTCTGGCTGATCTCGCCGCGAACGATAGCCTGATCCACCACCTGCGCGGGAGTCGAGGCCAGCGTGTGCGCCGGGCGATTGTGGCAGTCGAGGCAGTCCATGCGTCGGACGGCGCGTCCCGCCGGCGGTGCAGTGACGTTCTCGGAGAAGTATTCGGTGACCTTGCCCGCATCGGTCACGCGCACGTACGGAATCGTGCCGAGCGTGTCATCGGTCGCGGCGTACTCGACGACGATGTTCGGGCGCGTGTGCCAGTGGTCCTTGCCCGAGAAGACCATCAACGTCGTCGCCAACTCCGTGCTGCCCTCGTTGTCCTTGTGCTCGCGAAAGACACGCTTGACCTCGCGGTCCGGGGACATGGGCGCGTGGCAGCGTTCGCACGTGTCGGCCGGCACGGGAATGCGGCTGCGCGCAAACTGGATCGGCCTCGCGTAGCTGTTGGTGATGAGCTCGCGCAGTTGCCGTGTGCCGTTCAGCTTCGCCCGCACGAAGCCGGCGGCGGTGGGCGCCACATGGCAATCGACGCAATTGAGTTTTGAATGGGAGCCCTGCGCGTGCGCGGTGAACTCCGGGGTCATCGGCACGTGGCACAGCTGGCCGCAAAAGCGATTCGATTCGGAGTAGTGCACCGCGCCGACACTGGCCACCGCCACGATGGCCAGATTGACGACGGTGAGGCCCGCGAGGGCCACGATGATCGCGCGCGTGCGACCTCGGGACAAATCAATCGTCGGCCACCGCCAGGCGGGCAGGCCCTGACGACGGCGCCGGCTCTCGAGCCAGATGCCGACCGGAATCAGCAGCAGGCCGAACACGAAGCACGCGGGAACGAGCAAAAATCCGAACAGGCCCGCGTAGGGGCTGAGCAGCAGGCCGAAGGCCTCCAGCGCGAGGTAGGTCAGGAACGCGAAGACACTGAGCGTCGTGATCCACGCACCAGCGAGCGAGATCGGATTGCGCGCGAGCGAAGGCTCGGATCCGGTGCGTTCCATGTCGGCCGCCATCGTCGCCCGATCCGGTCTACTTCTTGGTCAGTGTCTGGAGATACGCGACGAGGGCGTCGACTTCGCCCGGCTCAATCCCCTTGGTCTTGAGCGCGTTCGACATCGCGTCGGTGCCCTTCGGCGGGCTCTTGAGCTTCGCCTCCATCTCCGCGGGCGACAGAAGCCACTTCTTCAGATCTGCGGCTGAGACCTTGGTCCCGACGTCATCGAGCGCGCCGTCCGGCTTCTTGGTGCCGCGGCCGGCGATCGTGTGGCACTTGTCACACTTGTAGGTCACGTAGAGCTTCTTCCCGGTGGCCGCCAGCTTCGGGTCGGGCGACTGGGCGGCCAGCGCGGCGCCGGCCATCGCAACGACAACGGTGACCGCGCCAAGTGTTCGCATCATGTTCGGCATTCTCCTCGAAGAGTCTCGCACGTCAAAACTTGTATACGGCCCGGCCCCAGATGGTCGTGGCGGTGTACGGCAGATACTGATACCCGAGCAGCAGGGCGCCGGCCGGATCGAGCCGGGATTGGGCGTCCGCGTCGAGCGTGAAATCCGACACGCGGTAGCGCTCGTACCAGACCGACACCCCGATGCCCCAGCGCTCGCTCAAGGCGTACATCACGTCCACGTTCCCGCGCGCCAGCTCGCTCTTCACGAGCGGGAGTTGTGTGGGGTTCGGCAGC
The DNA here is from genome assembly GCA_039933635.1 of Acidobacteriota bacterium. Lineage (GTDB taxonomy): Bacteria > Acidobacteriota > Vicinamibacteria > Vicinamibacterales > SCN-69-37 > JBDTNQ01. Next base: position 20,662 of record JBDTNQ010000066.1, on the reverse strand, counting down.
GACGTCGGTACGGGGACCTCTTCCGGCAGGGTCCGGTCCGGCACGGGCCCGGTGATGTATTGATACAGACCACGCGTGCGGTTGTAGTCGGCAAAGACGTTGACGTCGAACTTCTGGCGAAACTGCTTCATCTCCGCGTGGGCGATGATCGAATGCGCCCGGTCGGACGTGTCGGCCGCCCAGTTCCGCGTTGCGTCGTCGAACTGGACTCCGGGATTGGCCTGTCGCGAACGCGACAGTGAGGTGTATCGCTCGAACGAGTACGACAGTCCCGCGCCGTAGTAGTCCGACGGCGCATAGTCCATCCCGAGCGAGTAGACGCGGTGGCGGTTGTCGCGCAGCCCGAACAGGCTCTCGAGGTAGTCGTCCTTGCCCGCCGCGAACGATCCATTGATCGACAGGGTATTGAACGGCACGGTGCCCGCCGTGATGGTCACGCGGTCGCGATTGCGCGATGCGATGTCGAAGTGCCGCATGCCGGGCTGCTCGCCGATGGCCAGCAGCTCCGCCGAGATCGCCGCGACGTCACCTTCACCGCGCCGCTGCGTGTGCTCGAACTTCGAGCGCAGGGTCAACCACTGGTGTCCGACCGAATCCACCAGGAATCTGACCGTGTCATCCGTCGTCTTCTCGAAGATGCGGTAGGTCCGCTCCTCGCTCTGATGGCCGAATCCCGCGCCGGCGGAGAAAGCCCTCACCGGTGACAGGCGCACGTCCGCGTCGAATGTCGCGCGCCTCACGCCGAAGGGTTCCGTTTCCTGAAGCGCGGGCGTGGTGACAGCCGAGACCGCGTTGTCGTAGCCGACGCGCTGCGTCACCAGGAACTGCGGGGTCCGGTTGTCGTAGTCATACGTCCTGAAACGCAGATCGACGTCGACGGCCTGCACCGGCCGGGAGGTGAAGCTCAGATTGATCGAGCTGGTCTTCGCGTGGCCGTCGGTGGTGCTGCGGTCGAGCGGGATGACGGGTAGCGCCGTGTTGACCGTGAACGGCAGCAGCGGCGCGCCGGCGTCGTGCAGGCTTCCGAGGGAGCCATAGACGCTCGCCCGTGACTTGTACGGCAGTGTGTACGAGAGAAGCCCGTTGACGCCGACGAACGAGTTGCTCGGCGCCAGCGCGGTCCGTCCGCGCGAGCCCGCCGAAGCGCTGTCGGTGACCCGCCATGGGTTGTCGAAGGTCAGCGCCGTCACGTCGTTGTGGAACCACGACCCCGTGTAGCCGCCTCGCGCAAGGACGTGGCCTTGCGCGTATTCCGCCGACGAATCGAAGTCCGTCAAGGTGTGCTGGACGGGCGCGAACGTCTCCACGACATTGCCGTGACCGAAGCTGCCGCCGAACGGGATGTCGCCGTCGCGGTTCATGTGCTGCACGTGCGAGGAGATGATGACGTCCCGGCCGGCAAACCATTCGGCGCCGCCGGAGGCGATGTGCCGCCGCGATCCGAGGTCGAAGCGGGTCGCGGTCTGCACCGCAGTCGCGAGATACGCGGCCTGGGCCTGAACCTGCGCCTGGATCGCGTTGTCGATCTCGAGTACGCCCGCCGATGTCTCGGTGAACAGCGTGCGCGTCGTCCGGCTCATCAGCATCGGGATCTGATCGTAGCGTCCCCAAAGCTTGAGGCGGCCTGGCAGCGCGACACGCACGTCGTAGCGCTGATCGCGGCGACCGACGTGATCGGCGCCGAGATCGAACATCCACCCTCGCCGGGCAGTCGCGAACCGGACCGTCTCCAGGAACAGACCGTTACCCAGGTCACGGTAACGTTCGTAGCGCGCGCCATCGCCGTCCAGGTGCGTGGAGCGCACGCCCACGTCGAACGATCCGTAGGTCGTCGGCAGCGGATGGTCTTCGGCCTCTTCGGCCGCCGGCGTAGACACCTGCGCGGCGGGTGTCGCGGCGCCTGTGGACGACGTCGCAGGAGCCTGCGCGGCGAGCGTCACGGGCAGTAGCGCGATGGGGATGGCGAGCAACAGCGGAAGCGTGCGCATGAATCCTCGGCTCCTCTACCGGATGAAGAACCGGCCGCTCGGATGATTCGAGCCATGGATGTTCGCGTGGCACGTCACGCACGATCGCGCGTAGACGCGGATGTTCGTCGTGATGAGTGCCTGGTCATAGATTGTGCTCGGATGCCGCGTGCCCACGTGACAGCGCTGGCAGAGCATCGGCGTCTTCACCACGAGCATCCGTTCATTGGTCGATCCGTGCGGGTCGTGACAGGTCACGCACCCGTCGCGGCTGGGCGCGTGCTCGAACAGGAACGGCCCGCGCTTGTCCGCATGACACGACGTGCACATCTCGGCGATCGAATCGCCCTTGCGGAGCAGCTTGACGTTCGTGGAGCCGTGCATGTTGTGACAGGTCGAGCATGCCATCTTGCCTTCGCGCAATGGCATATGGCCCGATCGGTCGAGCTTGGCGGCCTTGTCGCGATGACACGTGGCGCAGACTTCCGTCTCGGTCTTCGCTTTGAGGAAGCCCGTGTCCGATAGGGGCTTGTGCAGGCTGTGGCAACTCGTGCACGTCACGTCCCGACGCTCGTGCTGACTCCCCTCCCACAACGCATGTTCGCCGCGGTTGTGACAGGTGACGCACGTCGCATTGATGGCCGCGGGTGTCATCGCCGTGAAGTCGTTGACGACCTTCACGTGATCGGGATCGGCGGCGTGTTTGCTGCCGGGACCGTGACAGGTTTCACAGCCTTGCTTCGCCGCCGGGCTCCGAGGGTCCGCAGCCCAGTGGTGAGGACTGCGCTCGTAGCTCGCCCGCTGCTCCTCGTGGCACCCGAGGCAGGCCTTTTCTCCGACGAACGTCGCTCCCGCCGCCAAGGCGATGCCCTGCGGAGAATTCCCGGGCGCCGGGGATTTTCCCGCACCAGGAGCCGGGGCTTGAACGCCAGCCTGCATGCCCGCCCACGCGGCCAGCCAGATCAGAAATGCCGTGGAAAGCCAGAGTTTCCCGCTTAATGTCGCGAGGCGAGGCCCCAAGGTTCCCACTCTCCGTCGTCGTCGGCTCTGAGTCACCGCGACTGGAGAAGGCAAGAGTCGTGCCCGTCTATGTCTTCAGGCCGAACTTCTCGATGCGATAGCGAATCTGATCGCGATGGATGGAGAGGAGCGCGGCGGCCTTCGTCTGATTACCGCCGGTGCGGGCGAGGGCCTGCACGACCAGGCCGCGCTCGACGTCTTCGAGGTTGACGCCGTCTGCCGGCAACACGAACACGCCGTCGCGCACAGCGTCCCTGGAAGCGTGACGTCCGGAGAGCGCCGCGGTGAGATCGAGGGGACCATCGACGTCGGGCGCGCTTGCAAGCATGGCGCGCTCGACGACGTTGCGCAGCTCGCGCGCATTGCCCGGCCAGGCATAGGCGTCGAGGACAGCGCCGTCTGTGCGCACGTCCGGCGGATCCGCCCGATCGAGCTCGCGAGCCACCTCAGAGACAAAGTGCCTCGCCAGCGCCGCGATGTCCTCGCGATGGGCGCGAAGGGGTGGAAGGTCCAGGCGGAGCGCACTGAGGCGATAGAACAGGTCGCCTCTGAAGCCGCCTGTCGGAACGAGTTCCTCCAGGTCGACGACGGATGAAGCGATCACCCGGGCGCCGGTCGCCACATCGAGCGTGCCACCGGCGCGCCGAACGGTCCCCGACTCGATTGCTTGCAGCACGCGCACCTGCAGGGCCACGGGGAGGCGCTCGACGCGCGTCAGCAGCAGTGAGCCCTCACTCGCCGTCTCGAAGGCGCCCGGTATTCGCAGTTGGCCGGCCTCGCCTTCGGCGCCAAACAGCGCGCGCTCGAGGGCGTCGTCAGCCATCGCGGCGCACGACACCACAGCGAGCGGTGACGCGGCCCCCGCGCTCGCGCCGTGGATGCTGCGCGCCACCAGGCGCTTGCCGGTGCCCGCTTCGCCTGTGATCAGCACGGATAGCGCCGAACTGGTCGCGTATCGCTCGACGAGGGCGCGGACGCGCCGTATCACTGACGAGTCGCCGACGATGGTCGCCGACGCCGACGCGTCGCGCAGGGCGCGAAGATCCCGGCGCAGGCGCGTCACGTCGACACTCCGCGCGACAATCGCCATCAGGGCATCGAGATCGACCGGTTTCGTGACGCGCGCGAACACCGTCGGCTGGGCGGGATCGGGATCGGCCGTCGATGGATCATCGCGACTCAGCGCGACGCGCGTCAGATCCGGATCGAGGGCCGCGGCGTGGGCCAGCACGGGCCCTTCATCGTCCTCCTGCCCGAGGGACTCGTCGATGAGCGCAAGGTCGAGCCCCTGCGCGATGTGCGCCACAGCGTCGGCCGCCGTACGGGCTTCGACCACGTCGAAGCCGGATGCGCGGAGGCGTTCAGCGAGCGGCCACCGCGCAAGCGCGTCGCTGTCGGCGACCAGCACGCGGCGAAGAGGCATGCGGAAGTATAGGGGTCAACCGCGCGCCAACGCGCGCTATCGGGGACCGGCCCACGGACCTGAAGGCCGAGCGCCGCCGAGACCGCGCTCACCGAGCCACCATCGGGGCGCTCGCCAGGGCCCGCGCTTCAGGCCGAACGCGCCGACGGCGTTCTTCTCGAGGTGGCGCATGGCCTCGTCGAGGTCGTCGGTGACGAGGAGCAGGTCCAAATCGCCAGCGCTCACGGCTCCCTGTTCGATCATCGCGCGCAGGAGCGCCACGAATGGCGCCCAGTATTGCGTCCCGATCAGGATCACGGGGAACATGCGGATCTTGCCGGTCTGAATGAGGGTGAGCGCCTCGCACATTTCGTCCAGCGTGCCGAGTCCGCCGGGCAGGGCGATGAACGCGTAGGAGTACTTGAACAACAGAACTTTGCGCACGAAGAAGTAGTGGCAAGTCACCCAGCGATCCAGGTAGGGGTTGGCGTCCTGTTCGTGCGGCAGTTCGATGTTGCATCCGACCGAACGCCCGCCGACGTCACGCGCCCCGCGATTGGCGGCTTCCATCAACCCGGGCCCCCCGCCAGTCATGACCGTGAACCCGAGGCGGCTGACGCGCCGTCCGACCTCGCGCGCCGTCTCGTAGTACTGATGGCTCTCCTTGAAGCGCGCCGATCCGAACACGGTGACGCAGGGACCGACGAAGTGGAGGACGCGGATGCCGCGCAGGAAATCGCGCATCGCGCGCGCGAGCATCATGAACTCTTCGAGCCGCGAGTGCGGGCCTGAGAGGAGGACGCGATCCGATTTGCCGGATGGCGCGGGCTGATCCGTGTTCGAGCCAGGTCCGGTGCCGAGCACCGGCGATTTGCCGGCAGGATTCGGCAGACCCTCGGTTACCGCGGCCACGCGATCGACCGCTTCGGCCTTCCCCGGCCCGGTGGGGGTGACGTTGGTCATGGGTACAGCAGGGTTCCGCGCCACGACGCCCCATCGCGGCGGAACAGCTCGCGATGATGCAGCCGACCAGGCACACCCGTCCAGAACTCGATCACGTCCGGGACCGCAAGGTAGCCGGACCAGAACGGCGGACGCGGCACCGGCTGACCCTCGAAACGCCGCGCGATGTCCTCGACGCGCGCCTCGAGCACGTCACGCGACGGTAGCTGTTCGCTCTGCCGCGAGGCCCACGCGCCGATCTGGCTCTCACGCGGTCGCCGCGCAAAGTAGGTGTCGGCTTCGTCCGCGCTGACCGGCTGCGCATGACCATCAATCCGGATTTGACGTTCGAGCAGGGGCCAATGCAGGCAGAGCGACACGGCGGGGTTCTGCGCAAGTTCACGCGCCTTGCGGCTGCCGAGGTTGGTGAAGAAAGCGAAGCCGCGGGCGTCAGCGTACTGGATCAGGACCATGCGGCTCGACGGACGTCCGTGTTCGTCCACTGTCGAGAGGCAGGCCGCCTTGGGATCCGTTCCGCCGAGCGCCGCGGCTTCCGCGAACCACTCCTGGTATCGCGCGATCGGGTCGGTCACTACTTCTTCTTGACGTTCAGCTCAGCCAGCTTGGTCGCGAGGAACGTCCCGGCATCCGCGGTGTGGCCAACGGTTTCGACGTGCGTGATCTTGCCGTCTGGACCGATGAAGAACGTCCACCGCTTCGCGACACCCGTGGGCGAGGTCACGACGCCATAGGCCATCGCCGTCTCGCGCGTCGGATCCGACAGCATCGGGAAGTTTGCCTTTTCCTGATCTGCGAAGGCCTTGTTCTTCTCCGGCGTGTCGACGCTGGCCATGAAGTAGACGATGTCGTACTTGGAGATCGTGTCCGACGCATCGCGAATCGAACGGCATTCAGCGGTGCACCCACCCGTGAAGGCCGCCGGGTACCAGGCCACGACAACGGTCTTGCCCTTGTAGTCCGAGAGCTTGTGCGTCTTGCCGTCGGTGCCGGGCAGAGAGAACTCAGGGGCTTTGTCGCCCACTTTCACTTTCAGCTCAGCGGGTGCCTGAGTGGGCGCCTGAGCCGACGCCTGCGCGGCGAGCCCGCCGGAAAGCGCCACAGAGAGCGCGGAGACGAGCAGTAGCTTCGACATCTGTAAAGACTCCTCGAGGATGATGGGTGCCGGCTGGCTATTCTATCAGCGCCAGACCTCCTATAATCCGCCGCGACGGCCGATGCCCAATTTCTGCGATCGCATTGCGGAAGCGGCCGCGCGATTCCCGCACCATCCCGCCGTCATCATGAGCGGCGAGTCCGGCGTGGTCACGACGTCGTACTCGGACCTTGTCCGCCTGGCCGGCGAATATGCTGCCTGGCTGCATACCCACGGCGTCCGGCGGGGTGACCGGGTCGCGATTCTCGCCGCCAACGATCCGCATTGGATTGCCGCCTACCTCGGCACTCTGCGCATTGGCGCCGTGGCCGTGCCACTCGATACGGCCTACGCCTCGTCACAGGTCGCCACGATCGTCGCCGATGCGGGCGCGCGCGTGCTGTTCACATCCGTACGGCTCGAGCCCGTGGCACGCGAAGCCGCGGCGTCCGCCGGCGTGACGGTTGTCTCGCTGCCGCTCGATGTCGATGCCCCGGACCTGAAGGTCCGGGGCTCCACGGCTTCTGGCGACGGTTTGCGGAGCCCGCGGCCTTCCGACGACAGTTTGTGGAGTCCTGGACCTTCAGGTCCAGGGCATGACGATGGCCCGACGACTGTCACCAACGACGACCCAGCCGCGATCCTGTACACGTCCGGCACGACCGCCGATCCGAAGGGCGTCGTGCTCACGCACGGCAATCTCGAGGCCGAACGCGCCGCCGCGCTCGCGGTGATCCACGTCACGGACAGCGACGCGGTCCTGGGCGTGCTTCCGTTGTTTCACGCCCTCGCGCAGATGGCCAACCTGCTGCTGCCGCTGTCAGCGGGATCACGAGTCGTGTTTCTCGAGACCGTGAACTCGGCCACCCTCCTCGAGGCGCTCGAGGCACACGGCATCACGGTGTTCGCCTGCGTGCCGCAGTTCTTCTATCTGATCCATCAGCGCGTGATGGGCGACATCGAGCAGCGCGGCAGCATCGGCCGACGTGTGGCGCGCGGTCTCATCGCGCTCAATCGACGAGTGCGGGACCTGGTCGGGCTGAATCCCGGGCGCGTGGTGTTTCGTCGCGTGCATCGCGCGCTGGGAACGCGAATGCGCATGCTCATCACCGGCGGCTCGCGATTCGATCCCGGGATTCTCGAGGACCTGTACGGGCTGGGGCTGACGATTCTCAACGGCTACGGCCTCACGGAAACATCCGGCGCCGCGACGGTGATGCGGCCCGGCGATCGATTCACGGCGTCCGTCGGGCAGCCTCTGCCGGGCGTCGAGGTGCGCATCGCACCAGAACCTGAACTCAGCGGCGACCGGCGGGATGAAGGCGAAATCCTGATCCGCGGGCCGATCGTCATGCATGGCTACTTCAATCGTCCAGAGGCGACGGCCGAGGCTTTTGACGGCGCATGGCTGCGCACCGGCGACCTTGGCCGGATCGATCGCGACGGTCGCGTCTACATCACCGGACGCAAGAAGGACGTCATCGTCCTCAGCTCCGGCAAGAATCTGTACCCCGAGGAGATCGAGGCGCACTACCAGCGGTCGGCCTTCGTGCGCGAACTGTGCGTGATGGGGCTCACGGACGAGTCAGCGCCGTCGGCCGAACGGCTGCACGCGATCGTCGTACCTGACGACGCGGCATTGCGCGCACGTGGGGCCGTGAACGTCCGCGAGTTGATTCGCTTCGAACTGGAGGAGCTGTCGGTCGGCCTGCCGCCGCACAAGCGAATTCTGGGGTACGACATCTCTCGAGATGCGCTGCCCCGCACCAGCACGGGAAAGCTCAGACGAGGCGAAATCGAACGTCAACATCGCGCGCGGGCGCTGGCCCCGACGGAGTCGCGAACGGCGACACCGGAGGAAGACGCGTGGCTGGCGCGCGAGCCGCAGCGGACGCTGGCGACGCTGCTGACGACACGACTCGGGCGCCCGGTTCATCCAGATGACAACCTGGAACTCGACCTGCACCTCGATTCACTCGAGCGCGTGGAGGTGCTGGCCGCGCTCGAGCGCGCGCAAGGCGCCGCGGTAGCGCCCGAGACGCGCGCCACGATCTTTACGGTGCGGCAACTCTTCGATGCGGTAGCCGCGGCGCGGCCCAATCCCGGCGGTACTCCATCGCCCGACTCCCCCGTGACGTGGACGACGATGCTGGCAGCGCGTCCAGAGAGCGTGGTCGTCGACGACCTGACGCGGCGCGCCTGGCTGCGAGCGCCGCTCATCTATGCCCTTCTGCAGATCGTGATGCTGATCGGGCGCGCCGGCGTGAAGCTGCAGGTCACTGGTCGCGCGCGCCTTCCCGCCAGCGGTGCCTTCATCGTCACACCCAATCACCAGTCGTACCTCGACGGGTTCCTGGTCGCGGGCAGTCTGCCCTTCAGGCACTTTCGGCACGTTTTCTTCGTCGGCGCGGCCGAATATTTTCAGACGCCGTCGAGGAGAGCCCTCGCGCGCGCGTTCAACATCGTCCCGGTCGATCCCGACGCGCACCTGATGAACGCCATGCAGGCCGCCGCCGATGGATTGCGCGCGGGCAAGATCCTGGTGCTGTTTCCCGAGGGCGAGCGCACGATTGACGGCCAGATGCGACCGTTCCGCAAGGGCGCCGCGATCCTCGCGTCGGAGCTCGGCGTGCCCGTCGTGCCAACCGCGCTCGATGGTATGGAGACGGTATGGCCTCGGGGTCGAGGACCGGCCTGGCGCGTCCTGCTGCCCTGGCGCCGAGTTGCCGTTCGGCTGGACTTCGGCGAGCTGCTAACTATCGCCGCCGGCGACCACGACCGCGGCACGATCGCCATCCAGCAGGCGGTCGCATCCAGACACCGCGCGTCCAGACACCGGGAGTCTTAAGAAACCCGGTTTCGTGACACCGGGAGTCTCAAGACTCCCGGTGCTACCAATCGACAGGTTGCCCAGCGCTGGCGCAGCACGCCCGGACGTCATCCCAGAAACCCGGATACGTCTTGGCCACACACGCGGGATCCTCAATCCGCACGCCGCCGGCCGCCAGGCCGAGGACGGTGAAGCTCATCGCCATGCGGTGATCGCCGTAGCAGTGGACGAGTGCGGGCACGATGGGACGCGGCTCGATGACGATGGAGTCCGGGCCCTCCGTCACCCCCTGCCCGAGTTTCTTCAGTTCGATCGCAATGGCCGCGAGCCGATCTGTTTCTTTGATGCGGATGTTGGCAATGTTGCGAATGTGCGTCGGGCCAGACGCCAACGGCGCAATGGCGGCCAGCGTCATGACCGTGTCGGAGATGTCATGCATGTCCACATCAATTCCGACGATGTCCCGGCCCGCGATCCGAGTGCCGCCCGCCGTCGCGCTAACGTCGGCACCCAGTTGCGCCAGCACGTCCGTAAAGGCGTAGTCGCCCTGCAGCGCTGAGGTGCCGAGACCCAGCACCGTGATGACGCCGCGCGTCGCGGCGGCAATCGCAAACGGATAGCTCGCCGACGAGGCGTCCGGCTCGATCGCGTAGGCCCGGGCCCGGTAGGTCGCGACCGGGCGCACTTCGAATGAAGACTCGTCAGCGTCGATACGTCCGCCGAACGCTTCGACCATGCGGCGGGTGATCTCGACGTAGGGCCGGCTGACCAGCCTCCCCTCGGTCTCCACCGTGATCGGCGATTCGGCAAGCGCGCCCGCCAGCAGCAACGCTGAAAAGTACTGACTCGATCGATCGCCGCGCATGCGGGTCACACCGCCGCGCAGCGTACCGCCATGCACCGTGAGCGGCGGGCAGCCACTCTCACACTCCACCTGCACGCCAAGTTGACGCAGTCCGTCGACGAGATCCGCAATCGGACGATGGGCCATCGCCGCATCGCCGACGAGGGTCACGGCGCCGGGCACAAGGGTCGCGAGGGCCGTGAGAAATCGGACCGATGTCCCGCTGTTGCCAATGAACAGCGGTGATGCGGGCGCGCGGAGGCGCGATCGGCCGCCGCGCACGGTCCAGGTCGTGGCGTCGACACTGCGAATCTCGATCCCCAGGGCCTCGAGCGCCACGCGCATGTGACGTGTGTCGTCGCTCTCGAGCACACCGGTGAGCGTGCTCTCGCCGTCGGCCAACGCGGCCAGTACCAGCGCGCGGTTGGTGATGCTCTTCGAGCCGGGCACCTGCCACGTCATGCGTGGCGGGGTCAGCAGCCTCGGAATGTCAATCGGTCGCGCGGGAATCAACGGCATCGTGTCATCGTGCGGCGGCCAGCGTGTTTGATGGAAAGTATCGCGCGAGGACGTCAACGAACGTCGCCCATGCCGCTGGCGTTGCCGTGTGTGGTCCCGTGTGGAGATTGAACCCGAGATCGCGCGCGCCAAGCAGGCGATAGACCGGTCCGGCCGCCACCTGCGCGAGGAGACCCGGCGTTTGCGTCAGCGCTGGACGCGCGGCGAGCGCCAGCGGCGCAGCGGTAACGAGCAGTGTGGAGCGGCGCATGGTCGTCAGTCCTCCAGGACCCGGCGGTTCGATTCGGCGCGTCCGCGTGAGTGATAGAGAATACGGAATACACGCGTCCGCGTCACGAGAGGATTCCGCATGTCGCAGTCCGGCAGCATGTTCGACTTCGTCAACCACTATTTTGACAGGGCGGCCGCGGGCACGCCGTACCCCCAGGGTCTGCTTGACGTCATCAAGGCCTGCAACAGCGTGTACCGGCTCTCCTTTCCGTTCAGGCGGTCCGACGGGACATTCGAATCCATCAACGCGTGGCGCGTCGAGCACAGCCAGCACAAGCTCCCGACCAAGGGCGGCATCCGGTATGCGCCGTTCGTCGACGAGGAGGAGGTCAAGGCACTCGCCGCGCTCATGACCTACAAGTGCGCCATCGTCGACCTGCCTTTTGGCGGTGCGAAGGGGGCCGTGCAGATCGATCCGAAGAAATACACGGTCGAAGAGCTCGAGCGCATCACGCGCCGGTACACGCACGAGCTGATTCGCAAGAACTTCATCGGACCGGGAACGGACGTGCCCGCGCCCGACTACGGCACGAGCGAACGGGAGATGGCGTGGATCATGGACACGTACCTCGCGAGCAATCCGGGCGCCCTCGATGGACTCGGGTGCGTCACCGGCAAACCCATTGCCGAAGGCGGCGTGCGCGGGCGGAAGGAAGCCACTGGGCGCGGTCTGTTCTTCGCGTTGCGTGAGGCCTGCAGTGTGTCCGAGGACATGATGGCGCTCGGTCTGACGGCCGGACTCGAGGGCAAGCGGATCATCGTGCAGGGCTTCGGGAACGTCGGGTTTCATGCCGCCAAGTTCTGCCACGAAGGCGGTGCGGTGATCGTCGCCATCGCCGAGTACGACGGCGCGATTGCCAACCCCAACGGGCTGGATCCCGACGCCGTTGCGGCGCATCAGAAGGGGCGAGGATCGATCCTTGGCTTCGGGGGCGCCCGGGAGATCATTCCGTCATCGTCAGCCCTGGAACTCGACGCCGACATCCTCATTCCTGCCGCGCTCGAGAACGTCCTCACGTCCGAGAACGCGCCTCGCATCAAGGCGCGCATCATCCTCGAAGGCGCCAACGGCCCCACGACGCCGGATGCGGAGCAGATTTTTCGGGACCGCGGGCTGCTTGTGATCCCCGACGTCTACGCGAACGCCGGCGGGGTCACGGTCTCGTATTTCGAGTGGCTGAAAAACCTGTCACACGTCCGTTTCGGCCGCCTCGAAAAGCGCCTCGAGGAAGCGGATGAGGCTCGCTTCGTGCGGGCGCTCGAACGGCTCACGGGCAAGACGTTGGCTGAGGACGAACGGAAATCGTTGATCCACGGCTCCGACGAGCAGGACATCGTCAACTCCGGACTGGAGGAAACCATGGTCGAGGCGTACCACGCGATTCGGGACGCCTACAAGCAGAACCCTGGACTGGGGGACTTACGCGCAGCGGCGTTTCGAACCGCGATTGACAAGATCGCGCGTTCGTATCTCGACCTCGGGGTGTTTCCGTAAGGCAGTCATTTCAGCGCTGGCGCTGAATGGAGTCCGAGCCCTGGAGCTCAAGTCCAGGGTACCCGCGTTACTCCGCCTCGCCGTGATCGAGGAGATGACGTGCGGCCATCTGGGCGCGACGCCGGCGACGAAGGAGTTCGTTGTAAACGTCCTGCTTCAGGAGCCGGAACGTGGGGCGGACGGGTCGCGGGTTCACCGGCGTAGTGGGCTCCGCTACAGGGATCAGGTCGAGCTGGCGGGCGGCTGTACCATCGAAGCGAGTCATGGATTACCTCCTGCTCTCGAGTCTAGGAGGGGCATGTGACAACGGAGGTCACGCCCTCTGCGCAGGCATCTATGCAAGGTTACGGCCGTACTGTGCGCAAAGTTGCACCGCAGCGCGCAATTTGGCAGATATTTTCACGTCAAACAGTTGGCATAGAAGGACTTAGCCCCATCAATGCGAAATGCTGAAGTCATTCGACAATGGCAGATTCTGCGTGAGGTGGAGGCCCGCCGTACGGGCGTAACCATCCACGAGCTGGCGAAAAAAGTCCACGTCTCCACCAGGACGATTCGCCGGGACCTCCAGGCGCTCCAGGAGGCCGGATTCGCGGTGTATGACGAAGGCGAGGAAAACGAGACCAAACGCTGGCGGCTGGATGCCTCCCCGTTCCGGGCGGTGCAGGAGGGACTGTCGGTCGCGGACGTGGCCGCTCTCTATCTGAGCCGGACCGTGGTCGAGGGACTCTCCGGTTGGCCGCTGGCTGACGAGTTGCGGGCCGCGTTCGCCAAGATCGAGCAGGCGCTGAACCCGCGCATGCGGGAGTTTCTGTCCACGCTGCCGGAAGTCATCTCCGCGAAGACCGGCCCGCGTGCCGACAGTCGATCGGCCGCCGGCCTGGTCGGCGTCACGCGGCGGCTGTTCGAGGCCGCGCGGGATCGGCGGATCGTGGAGATGCGCTATTTCTCGGCGGCGAGTAACCGCTCCAAGTCCTACACGGTACAGCCGTACCGGCTCGCTCTTGCCCAAGGCGGTCTCTACCTGATCGCGTGGGTGCCGGCGTACGACGAGTTCCGGACCTTCGCGGCGGAGCGCATCGAGCGACTGTCGGTGACCGAGGAGGCGTTCAAGAAGACGCGCGACCTTCCGGCCGATTTGTTTCGATCGTCGATGGGCGTCTTCTGGGGCGAGCCCGAGCGAATCGAAATCCTGTTCGCGCCGCGAGTCGCCATGGTCGTGCGCGGCCGCGTGTGGCACGAGTCGCAGGTCCTGGAGGATCAGCCTGACGGCAGCGTGAAGATGACGCTCGACGTCTCCAACGACTCGGCGCTACGAAATTGGCTGCTGGGATTTGGCGCGTCAGCCCGGGTGCTGCGTCCCGAGACACTCGCGCGGTCGATCGCGGACGAGTGCCGCCAGGCCGCCGCGCAGTACTGAACGACGCAGGTCATCAACCCTCCTCCCTCGTTTCTCGTCTAAGCCAACCAAACCCGCCTGCAGCCGTCTGAACAGACGCCGGACGGGTCCGCCATCTCACTCGCAACTTTGCCGCCGACGGAGTGTTAACGAAGAGGCGGGTGACGATGTCGTGTGTGTTGGGGCTTTCTTTCGATCTGGCTGTTCCCTGGAGGCAAGGTGAGGTTGAGACGGTACGTCGGACTCGTCGGCTCATGCGCGGCGATCGCCGTGTTGCTCGTCACGCGTGTGGCGGGTAGCCCTCGTGTCTCATCTCCCTCCGTCCCGGCCGCGGCCATGACGCTCGACGCGCTGGCCCTCTCAACGGGCACGCTCGACGTCAAAGTGGACGGCGATTTGAGCGACACCGTCTGGGCACACGCCGCGAGCGTGGCGGAGTTCCTCCAGCGCGATCCCCACGAAGGCGCCCCAGCCTCGCACGCGACGCGCGTGCAGGTGGCCTTTGATCACACGTCGCTGTACATCGCGGTGACGGCGACCGAACCGGATGCCAACTCGCTGCGCGGCCTCCTCACGCGGCGCGATGATTCGTCGCCGTCGGACTGGGTGTCGGTGATCATCGACTCGTTTCACGACAAGCGCACCGCGTTCGAGTTCGGGGTAAACGTGGCCGGTGTGAAGAAGGACCGCTATTGGTACAACGACACGAACTCCGACGACAGCTGGGATGCCGTCTGGGACGTCGTGACCCGCCGCACCGCGACGGGTTGGCAGGCCGAGTACCGGATTCCGTTCTCGCAGCTGCGCTTTCGCGGCGGCGATGTGGACGCACTCGGCTTCGCCGCGATGCGCACGGTCGCGCACTTGAATGAGACGTCGACCTGGCCGTTGCTCGCGCACAGCGCAAGCGGGTTCGTGTCGTCGTTCGGGGATTTGCGCGGCGTGCAGCGCACGGGCCCGCAGAAGCGGCTCGAGGTGATGCCGTTCGTGCTCGGGCAGGTGCAGACGTCTCCGGTGCCAGCGGGCGATCCGCTGCGCTCGTCCCCGAATCCAGGCGCCACGATGGGGCTCGACATGAAGTATCAGGTGGCGCCGGGCCTGACCTTGAGCGGGACGGTGAACCCGGACTTCGGACAAGTCGAGGCCGATCCTGCGGTCGTGAACCTCGGCAGCTTCGAAACCTACTTTTCCGAGCGCCGGCCGTTCTTCGTCGAAGGGTCGGGCAACCTCTCCTACAACGACCTCTTTTACTCGCGCCGTATCGGGCGGTCGCCGCAACGATTCGCGGACGCGCCCGACGGGGGATTTTCGGATCAGCCGGCCAACACGACGATCCTCGCCGCCGCCAAACTGACGGGCAAGGTTGGCAGGTTTGCCGTCGGCGCCTTGCACGCCGTCACGTCGGAGGAAGATGCCCGTGTGACGGCTGGATCAGGTCTGCCGATTGGGACGACACCCGTCGAGCCGCTGACTAACTATTCGGTGGCGCGCGTCAGTCGTGAGTTCACGAACAACTCGAGGTTGAGCGTGATGATGACGAGCACGCAGCGATCGTTAAAGAACGAGCTGACGTTTCTGCCGAAGTCAGCGTTTGTCGGCGACGTCGACGGCGACTGGCGCTTTGGCAAGGGACGTTACAGCCTGACCGGCGCCTGGACCGCCAGCACCGTGCGCGGCAGCGCCGAGGCGATCGATCGGGTCCAGACGAGCAACGTGCACAGCCTGCAACGGCCGGACGCCACGGGCCTGACCTACGATCCCACGCGGACGGCGCTCGATGGGCAGGCAGGCTCGATCAGTCTGAGCAAGATCAGCGGCACGAAAACGCGGTTCAACGTCAACAGCGGCTACCGATCGCCCGGCTTCGAGGTGAACGACCTGGGATTCAGGTCGCGCGCCGATCAAGTGTGGCAGGAAGCCTGGTTCCAGATCAGAAACGACGTGCCGAAGGGCAAGGTCAAACGCAAGAACATCAACTTCAACCAGTGGGCCGGGTGGAACTTCGATGGCGACTGGCTCGATCGCGGCGGCAACCTCAACTCGCACTGGACCTTCACGAACGACTGGAGCATCGGCTCGGGCTTCAATGTGAACGGCCAGACGTTCGACGACCGGCGCACGCGCGGCGGGCCGGGCGCCTTGCGGCCCGGCAACATCAACGGCTGGGGCTATCTGGACACGGACAACCGCAAGTTTGTGACCTGGAACCTGAGCTGGGACTGGTACAACAACCAGCACGGGTCCTCCAACTGGGACGCCTCGAACGGCTTCACGCTCCGGCCGAGCACCGCCATCTCGACGGGCGTGTCGGTCGACTTCAGCCGCAATACGGACGACAGCCAGTGGATTGCGAACGAGGACGTCGGCGAGCGCACGCGGTACGTGTTCGGCCATCTGGCGCAGAAAACGGTGAGCCTCACGCTCCGCGTGAACTACACGATTCGTCCGACGCTCACGATTCAGGTCTACGCCCGGCCATTCGTCTCGGCTGGCGCCTACACGGGTTTCAAGGAACTCACGAACGGCCGGGCCGCCGCGTATGAAGATCGCTACGCGCCCTACGCCTACAGCGGCGACAGCCCCGACTTCCGCGTACGCTCCTTCCGCATGACCAATGTGCTCCGCTGGGAATATCGCCCCGGCTCGGCCCTCTTCGCGGTTTGGCAACAGGGCCGCGGCGACTTCGAGAATCGGGGCGACCTCCGGCTGACGCGCGACCTCGGCGCCGCCTTCAATGCCCCGGCGGACAGCACCTTCCTCCTCAAGATCAGCCGGTGGTTTGATTTCTAGATCCGCGTTACGCTTTCTGCACGCGAAAGTGGCGGAACTGGCAGACGCGCCGGACTTAGGATCCGGTGGCCGAAAGGCCTTGGGGGTTCGACTCCCCCCTTTCGCACCAAAGACCCGCGACTCGCCACCACGCCATGCCTCCTGTTTTTTCCGTCCTCGATCTCTCGCCCATCATCGCCGGCTCGAACGCAGCGCAGGCGTTCCGTACTTCGCTGGATCTTGCCCAACACGCTGAACGCTGGGGCTATCGCCGATTCTGGCTGGCCGAACACCACGGCATGCCGGGCATCGCCAGCGCGGCCACGGCCGTCGTCATCGGCCATATCGCCGGCGGGACGGCCACGATCCGCGTGGGTGCCGGCGGCATCATGCTGCCCAATCACTCGCCGCTGGTGATTGCCGAGCAGTTTGGAAGCCTCGAGTCCCTGCATCCCGGTCGCATCGATCTCGGACTCGGCCGCGCGCCCGGATCGGACCAGATGACCGCGCACGCACTGCGGCGCAACCTCTCGAGCGATCCGGAGGAATTCCCTCGTGACGTGCAGGAGCTCATCGGGTACTTCAGAGGCACGCAGCCCGTCAGGGCCATTCCGGGGTTAGGCCTGTCCGTGCCGATCTGGATCCTGGGCTCGAGCGTCTTTGGCGCCCAGGTCGCGGCCGCGCTGGGACTCCCATTCGCGTTCGCGTCGCACTTCGCCCCCGCCCATATGGTGCAGGCGGTGGGGATCTACCGCGCTCGGTTCCGTCCCTCCGACCAGCTCGCACGTCCGTACGTGATGCTGGGACTCACCGTCGTGGCCGCCGACACAGACGACGAGGCGCGGCTCCTCGCCACCTCCGTGCAGCAGGCGTTTGTCGCCGTCCGTTCCGGTCGTCCTATGCCACTGCCACCGCCTCTGCGGGGCTATCGCGAGAACCTTGATGCGCACGGGGCGTCCATCCTGAACGACGTTCTGGCGTACGCGGCGATCGGATCCGCCGAGAGGGTTCGGCACGACATTTCGGCGTTTCGCGCGCTGACCGAGCCGGACGAGCTGATCATCACGTCGACGATGTTCGACCATGCGGCTCGGCTGCGGTCCTACGAAATCACGGCAGAGGTCCGCGACTCGCTGCCCTAGCGCCTGGTCCGGAACGGCCCGAAGGGCTTACGCTGGCCGCGCTCAATCTTGCCCCGGACCTGACGGTCCGGGGCGCCACGGACGGTCGGGGCACCGCGGAAAGTCCGGGGTTGCGCGGACGGTAAAGGGCCTCCGCGGACCACACCTGCCGGCAACCGTTCGCCGTAGCGGCGAAGCCGTGAAGGCGGACATAATGTCCCTGATGAAGACTGAGTTCACCGAGGTCTCTGAGACCCGCAAGCATCTGTCGTTCGAAGTCCCGCCGGAAGTCGTCGCCGCTGAGATCGACCGTGTCGCCCAGAGCTACACGAAATCGGCGAAGGTGCCGGGGTTCCGGCCCGGCAAAGTTCCGGCCCGCGTCGTCAAGCAGCGCTACAAGGACCAGATTCTGCACGACGTGGCGCACGACCTGATTCCCCGGCTGGTGGGCACCGCCCTGCGCGAGCGCGGCGTCGAGCCCATCGTGGCACCCGACATTAAGGACGTGGTCCTGGAAGAAGGGCAGCCCCTGACGTTCGGGGCGGACGTCGAGACGTTGCCGCCGATCAATCCGGGCGAGTACACGGGCCTGGCGCTGCGGAAGCCGCCGGCCGTACTCGAGGTGGGCGCCGTCGATCGCGCGCTCGAGCAGTTGCGTGAACGACACGCACGTTGGCAGCCGGTCGAAGATCGTCCCGCCGCGGCCGGGGACACGCTGCTGCTGGACCTGACGCGCACGCGCCGCGCGCGCTTGATCGCGCTTCCGGGCGAGGCGGCGCTGCCCGAGGGCGCCGACAAGGACAGCGAGCCCGAGAAGATGGAGAACGTCACCGTCGAGATCGGCGCGACGGCGAATCCGCCCGGCTTCGACGAACACCTGACGGGCACGTCCGCCAATGATCAGCGGTCGTTCACGGTGACCTTCCCCGCCGAGTACGAGGTCGAGGAACTCCGCGGCGCGACGGTCGACTACGACGTCACGGTCAAGGGCATCAGGCGCAAGGAACTCCTCGCGTTCGACGATGACTTTGCAAAGGAAGTGAGCGACGTCGAAACGATGGAGGCCTTGCGTGATCGCGTGCGCGAGGACCT
This sequence comes from Acidobacteriota bacterium, assembly GCA_039933635.1. GTDB lineage: Bacteria > Acidobacteriota > Vicinamibacteria > Vicinamibacterales > SCN-69-37 > JBDTNQ01. The sequence continues at coordinate 1,839 of JBDTNQ010000066.1, read as the reverse complement.
GCAGAAGGGTGCCGAAGGCGACGCCGAGCACCAGGTGCGGCACGATCTGCTGCAGGTGCTCTCGTCACGGTTGTCGGTCGCGCCCGACGTGCTGGTCGATCAAGAGGTCGATCGGCGGCTCGAGGAGTTCGTGCGCCGCCTGATGGAGCAGGGCCTGGATCCGATGCAGGTCAACGTCGACTGGCAGGATTTCCGGGAACGGCAGCGGGATTCGGCGCTCGAAACGGTCAAGAGCACGCTGGTGCTCGACGAAATCGGGAAGCGTGAGTCGATTGCGGCCTCCGAGGAAGATCTCGAGGCGGAGATCACGAAATTCGCCGAACGCGCGGGACGGACGACGGCGGCCATTCGGGCGCGTCTGGAGAAGGAAGGCGCGATCGGGCGTCTCCTCGCGGGCATCCGGCGCGAGAAGACCATGACCTGGTTGCTCGAGCACGCGCAGGTCTCGTCATAGCGTCACAGTTTTTTCGTCTTTCTCTCCTGAGGCATGGTCCGAGGGCGGCGAGGATCCGATAGATCCAGTATCCACGCAACGGGCTCGCCCGTTTGGGTGATCCCGGTCCCACTCACTCCCATTACACTTCTTTATGCCTGACTCCCGAGCTCAATTGATCCCGATGGTGGTCGAACAGACCAACCGCGGCGAACGTGCGTACGACATCTTCTCGCGGCTGCTCAAGGACAGCATCATCTTCGTCGGCACGCCGATCGACGACCAGGTGGCGAATCTTGTGATCGCCCAGATGCTGTTCCTCGAGGCGGAAGACGCCGAACGGGACATCCTGCTCTACATCAACTCCCCGGGCGGGTCGATTACGGCGGGTTTGGCCATTTACGACACGATGCAGTTCATCAAGCCGGATGTGGCGACGTACTGCATCGGTCAGGCGGCCTCCATGGCCGCGGTGCTGCTGGCGGCGGGTGCGAAGGGCAAGCGCTTTTCGCTGCCGAACTCGCGCATACTGATCCACCAGCCGCTGATGTCAGGTTTGTCGGGGCAGGCGAGCGACATCGACATCCACGCGAAGGAAATCCTGCGCATGCGCGAGCGGCTCAATGAAATCCTGTCGCTGCACACCGGACAGCCGTTGTCGCGTATCAAAGACGACACGGATCGGGACTACATCCTGGGCGCGGTGCAGTCGAAGGAATACGGTATCATTGACGATGTCCTCAGCCGTCGAGCGTAAGGTCCAGAGCGGTCTCCGCTATCGCCTCTATCTGGCATAGCCGATATAGATGTGGACACGCGAGAAGGGACAATGACCACGAAGAAGTCCGGTGAAAACGAAGTCCTCCGCTGCTCCTTCTGCAACAAGGATCAGAACGACGTCCGCAAGCTGATCGCCGGGCCGACCGTCTTCATCTGCGACGAGTGCGTCGAAGTCTGCAACGACATCATCGCCGACGACAGCAAGTTCGACCGCGGCACGCGGTCGTCGCTGCCGATGCCGATGGAGATCAAGAAGTTCCTGGACGAGTACGTCATCGGCCAGGAGCAGACCAAGAAGAAGCTCGCGGTCGCGGTCTACAACCACTACAAGCGCCTCGAGATCCAGAAGCAGTCCCGTGGCCGCCACGACGTCGAGCTCATCAAGTCGAACATCCTGCTGATCGGGCCAACGGGCACCGGCAAGACGCTGCTGGCGCAGACGCTCGCGCGTCTGCTCTCCGTGCCGTTCACGATCGTGGACGCGACGACGCTGACCGAAGCCGGGTACGTCGGTGAGGACGTCGAGAACATCATCCTCAAGCTCCTGCAGGCCGCCGGTGGCGACATCGAAAAGGCGCAGCAGGGCATCATCTACATCGACGAGGTCGACAAGATCTGCCGCAAGG
>JBDTNQ010000065.1:0-24993 GCA_039933635.1 Acidobacteriota bacterium | reverse complement strand
CCCGGAGCAGGCGGCGGGGGATTTGGCGGCCCGCCGGCCGGCTTCGTCAGCCAACGTGGCGGGGGGTTCGATTCAAACAATCAGAACCCGCTCCTGCGCGGAGGGCAGGAGATTGTGCAGAGCCTGTCGCACGTCGTCACGCAGGCGCAGCAGATGTACTTCTACTACGAGGTCTACGATCCGACGCTCGCTGGAACGGGACCAACCGCAGCCCCGCGGCTCAAGACCAGCCTCGCGTTCTATCGAGGGCGCATCAAGGTCTTCGAGACGCCGGTGGTCGAGCGCACGACGATCGACGACCCGGAGCGGAAGGCCGTGGTGTTTCAGTTTCAGCTGGCTGGCGCCGAGCTGAAACCGGGCCTCTACACCTGTCAGGTCAACGTTGTGGATGATGTGGCGGGAACGTTCGCGTTTCCACGAATCGCGGTGTACGTGAAGGCGAAGTAGTCGCCCGGACTAGGGCTGTCCGCGGAGGACCCTGGCGGGCAGGAACACCAGCGCGCGTAAGAACGCCAGGACTCCGCCCACGGCGATGCCGACAATGCGGAACGGCAGAAGGATCAACCAGGCGACAGGGTAGAGCACCAGCGCCAGCAGCGCGAGCGGCCAGCAGACGACCAGCAGAAGCAACCAGATCAGGAACGCAGCCACGAGTACTAGGACGTGAATCGATCCGCTTTGTGTTCCACGGGCCGGATCTCCATCCGCCGGATCAAGCCGTCTTCCACCAGATAGGCATGCTCGACGAAGCGCTCGGCGACGACCAGACCCGCAAGGTTCCGGACGATCTGGTGTACGGCGACGATCAAATGCCCATCGTCGTCATCGTCGATTCGGAGGGGATCGACGTGAGGGTCGACCGATGTCCATTGCCGAGTCCAGTACGCGCCGACTTCGTCGCGACCGTGTACCTTTCCGCCCTCCATGCCGTTGGACCACTCAACGTCCGGATGCATGGCCGACAGGGCTGCTGGGATGTCACGCGCGTTGAAGGCAGCGTAGGCATACGCGAGGAGCTGGCGGGCCGGTGACGGCGTCGTGGGTTCCATGGGACCTCCGTTCCGGGACGGGTGATCGGGGGCAAATTGGGCGCTCCCCGGACACGGCAACTACGCTGTGTGGATGCCGCCAGTATAGCGCCGTTCGGGGTGGCGGCTGGTCCTAGCGCCCAGGGCCAGGCGGGCTCGACGCGCCTCCACTCGAGGCCCGGTTGAAGGCGTCGGATTGCCCGCGCGGAATACTGAGCGACTTCCAGGCGTCCCCGCGGGTTTCCTTGGCAATCAGCACGATCTGGCCCACGTGATAGCTCGTGTGGGCCAGGGAGCGGTGCAGGGCCTCGTACACCTTGAGCGGTTGACGACGAATCGTGACCGTGCGGTCGAGGTCCTCGTCGGTGAGCTCCGCCAGCGCCACGAACAGCGGCTGCCAGCCTTCTTCCCATTTCGCGAGCAGCTCGGCGCGACCGGGCTGGCGGGGGTCGAACTCCTCCTCGCGCGTCCGCCAGCTCTTCTCACCATCTTCGGTGAGGAAATTCGTGAACCTGGAGCGGAGGTTGCCCGAGATGTGCCAGCAGACCGTCGCAACGGAGTTCGCATCGCTTCCGCGAGACGCCACGAGGTCGTGATCCTCGATCTGTGAGATCGCCCCTTCGGCCAGCGCTTTATATCGCTCGTACTCGGCCCGAATCGATTCGATCAGTCGTCTCGTCGCCATGGTCATAGTGGTCCGATCGTGATTTCGAACAACGCCGGCCACAACTTGCCGGTGACGAAGAGCCGATCCCCTGTCGCATCGTACGCGATGCCGTTCAGTACGTCGATCGGCCCTTGTCCATCGCTTGTCGGCCGAAGACCCGCAAGATCGATCCAACCAGTCACGTGGCCATCCCCTGGGGCAATGATCGCGATTCGATCCGTCTGCCAGACGTTCGCGTAGATCGACCCCTTGATGAACTCGAGCTCATTCAACCTGTCCACGGGCTGGCCGTTGTCGGTGACGCGCACGTGCCCGTTCTCCTGGAAGGTGACGGGATCGAGGAAGCGCAGCGCGTCGCTGCCGTCGCTGAAGATCAGCCGCGAGCCGTCCTGGGTCAGGCCCCATCCGTCCCAGGGATAGGCAAACGTTCGTCGTGGACTGAACGTCGGGAGGTCGTAGACGAATCCGAGATGCGACTGCCACGTGAGCTGGATCAACTGGTCGTGCCAGGCCGTGAGTCCTTCCGCGAAGTGTTCGTCAGCGACGCGTGCTTCTTGCACCACCTGTCCGGTCTCGAGGCGGACCTTGCGGAGGCGCGATTGGCCATTGAGGCCGGTGCTCTCGAACAGGTAGCCATCTCGGAAGATCAGGCCCTGTGTGAACGCGCCGGGATCGTGCGGATAGGTGCGGACGACCCGGTAGGTGTAGTGGACGGCGGCTGGCGGGGCGCTGTTCGTGATCGATCGCGGGGGACTTCCCGCGCGGAGGTATACGGCGACGGCCACCGCCAGCCCGAGGCCCAGGAGTGCCGGGATACGCAGGCGTGATGACCGGACCGCCGTTCTGGGCATGATTCCCACATCATACCCAGCCTCGTTGTGCGTCGCCCCGCGGCGCGCCGGCCGTGGCCGCGCCCGGCGGGCCAGGCGCAGTGAAGCCGGCGGCGCGGATGCCGATTGACCGGTCGGAGACCATCCGCGTGGCTACTCAGTTGCATGATCCGCATCGCAAGGCGCTGGAGATCAATCTCGACGCCACGACCTATGGCACGTTCGCCGAGATCGGCGCCGGCCAGGAAGTGGCGCGCTGGCTCTTCCGCGTGGGCGGCGCGGCCGGCACGATTGCGAAGGCCATGTCGGCGTACGACATGACGTTCAGCGATGCCATCTACGGATCGTGCGAACGCTACGTCAGCCGGGAGCGGCTGGTGAAGATGCTCGATCACGAGTACGGCCTGCTGATCGATCGTCTGCAAGCGAAACGGGGAACGAACACACGATTTTTCGTTTTTGCCGACACGGTTGCGACGCGCAGTTACTCGCGTAAAGAAGATGGGCACGGTTGGCTTGGCGTCCGCTTCCAGACCGAGCCGCTATCGGCGCCTTCGGAGATCACGATTCACGTGCGTCTCACCGACCGCGAAATGGATCAGCAGCAGGAGGCCCTCGGTCTCATGGGCCTCAACCTGGTGCATGCCGCCTTGTATCGGCACGCCAGCATCGACGCGGTCATAGCCGCCCTGCTTGACCACCTGACGCCGGCGCGCGTCGAGGTGGACATGATCGAGCTCGCTGGTCCCGCCTTCGCGGGCGTGGACAACCGACTGGCGAGCTTGAAGCTTGTTCAGAACGGCCTCACGAACGCGGCACTGTTCACGGCCTCCGGTCACGTCGTGCAACCGTCGGACGTGTTCTACAAGAAATCGATCCTGGTGCAGCGCGGCAGCTTCAGGCCGGCGACGAAAGTCACCGTCGACATGCTGCGCGGGGCCATGGCGCAGTTCATCCAGGAGCCAGGCGTCGATCCCGCGCAGATGGTTGTCGTGTTCGAGATGACCTTGAAAAACCTGCAGGCCGAGGGCGATGCCATCGATCCCCAGGACTTCCTCGATCGCGCCGACATCCTGGCGACGTTGGGCCACACGGTGCTCGTCTCGAACTACGGCGAGTACCACCGGCTGGCGGCGTACCTGTTCCGCTACACGAAGCAGATGATTGGGCTCGTCATGGGCGTGCCGACGCTGCGGGAAATCTTCGAGGACAAGTACTACTCCGACCTCGACGGCGGCATCCTCGAATCCTTCGGACGACTGTTCAAGAACGCGCTCAAGATCTACGCCTATCCACAGCAGGAACCCGCGACTGGCGCGCGCGTCACCGCGGGGAATCTGCGCACCGCGCCGCACCTGCGGCACCTCTACGAGTTCCTGCTCGAGAACCGCCTGCTCGAAGGCATCCGGGACGTCGATGAGGCCTGCCTGGCGATCTACTCGCGCGACGTTCTGGCGCGCCTCCGCGCCGGCGACGAGCGCTGGACCGACATGGTGCCACCAGCCGTGGCGCACCTCATCAAAGCCCGCGGCTTGCTCGGCTGCGTCGTCGAACAGCCGGCCAGATCCACGCCGGCCGCCTGAAGCGCATCGCCCGCGCCGGCCCCCTTGCAGCCCGCGCTATTCTTGCTCCATGAAGGCACTGGTGTTGCTGGCGTGTGTCGGGTTCGGAATGGTGGCGTGCTCCGGCCGAAGCATTGCGCGCACGTCGGCGCGGCCGCCGGCGACGCAGGCCAACCCTGTGACCGACGTCCTGCACGGCGTCTCCGTGACGGACAACTATCGGTGGCTCGAAGGCGACAACGCGAAGGCCGATGACCAGGGACAGGTCACGCCGGTCGTCTCCGCATGGACCGACGCGCAGAACCAGTACACCCGCGACGTGCTCGATCATTTGCCCGGGCGCAAAGCGCTCGAGGATCGCCTGCGCCCCCTCATGGAGGTCGGCGTGGTCAGTGCACCGGCCGTTCGCCACGATCGATTCTTCTTCTCAAAACGCGAAGGCAGTCAGAACCAGCCGGTCATCTACTGGCGCACCGGGCTCAAGGGCGCCGATAAGGTGCTCATCGATCCGGCCGTCCTTGATCCGTCTGGCCTGACGACGGTCGAGTGGTTCTCGCCGTCCAACGACGGAACGCGTCTCGCGTACGGCACGTATCGCGCCGGCGACGAAAACACCACGCTCCATCTTCTGGACGTCGACTCGGGACAGCGACTCCCGTTCGAGATCCCCGACAAGACCCAGGCCGCGCAATGGCTGCCGGACGATAGCGGCTTCCTGTATCAGAACCTGAAGAACCCCAAGGATCCGTACAGCGGCCAGGTGCTGTTCCATCGCATGGGGACGGATCGCTCGAAGGACATGCTGCTCTTCCGGCAATTCACGAAGGCCGAGAACGCGAAGCTCGCGACCACCTGGGGACCGGACGGCTCGCTGTCACACGATGGCCGTTGGCTACTGCTCGGCTACTGGGTCGACACCAAGTCCAACGATCTCTGGCTCGCGAACTTCGATGACGTCCTGAGAACGGGCAAGGTTACCCGCAAGGTGGTGACGGTCGGCACGGCCGGCCTGGCGTCCGGCACAGTGATCGACAACGTGTTGTATATCCAGACGACCAAGGGCGCGCCAAAGGGTCGTGTCGTGGCCGCACCCGCCGCGACACCCGACGAGGCGCATTGGCGCGACATCGTGCCCGAACGAGCGGAGGCGGTGATCGAAGGCGTGTCGTTCGCCAAGGGCTTCATCGTCGTCACCTACCTGAAGAACGCGTCGAACGTCGTCGAGGTGTTCGACATGACCGGCAAGTCTCTGGGCCTGGTCAATCAGCCGGGCATCGGCTCAGTGGGTATGGCGACCGAGGAAGATCGAAGCGACGCCTTCCTGACGTTTACGAGCTACAACTATCCGACCTCGATCTTTCACGTGGACCTTGTCAGGCCATCCGCGCCGGCCGACCTCTGGGCTCAACCGCCCGTGCCCGTCGAACCGTCGAGTGTGGACGTCGAGCAGGTCTGGTACCCGTCGAAGGACGGCACCAGGATCAGCATGTTCCTCGTCCACAAGAAAGGCCTGACGAAAAACGGCAGGACGCCGACGCTGCTGTACGGCTATGGCGGATTCAATATCAATCTGACGCCCGCGTTTTCCGCGTCGCTCTTTCAGTGGTTCGATGCGGGTGGCGTGTACGCCGTGCCGAATCTGCGCGGCGGCGGTGAGTACGGTGACGCGTGGCACGACGCCGGCATGCTGGGCCACAAGCAGAACGTCTTCGATGATTTCATCGCGGCCGCTGAGTGGCTCATGGCCAACGGCTACACCGATGCCTCGCATCTGGCGATTTCGGGCGGGTCGAATGGTGGTCTGTTGACGGGCACGCTGGTCACGCAGCGTCCCGACCTGTTTCGCGCCGCCGTCGTGGCCGTCCCGTTGCTCGACATGCTGCGCTATCAGAATTTCCTCATGGCGCGGTACTGGGTGCCCGAGTACGGCACCGCGGAGGATCCGGATCAGTTCAATTACCTGGCTGCGTACTCCCCGTATCAGCACGTGAAGCCCGGCACGAAGTACCCTTCGGTGTTTCTCACAGCCGGTGAACACGACACGCGTGTGCACGCCCTCCACGCCAGGAAGATGGCCGCGGCTCTTCAAGCCGCAACGACGTCAGATCCGGCGGAAAAGCCTGTGCTGTTGTGGGTCGACCGCGAGGCCGGACACGGGCAGGGCAAGCCGCTCAACCTGCGGCTTCGGGATGCGGTCGATCAGCGCCTGTTCATCATGTGGCAGCTGGGCATGCTCGATGGCCAGTAGGTGAGCCGCGGATCAGTGTTTCAGGATCGCGGCTGACCGGAACAACGGATCGGCAGATGCCAGCAATACCCACCGGAGGCGCGGCGGGTAGTTCGGCGGCAGCGAGTTGATGAACGCGTGTACCTCGTCGGCGATGGCCGGCCCCTGATACCCCGCCAGCGTGGCGTCCGCCCATCGTTTGGGGAAGAAGATGTCACCGGTGCGTTGAAGGTCCCACAGCAGGTCGAGCGCGGGCCGTACGAGGCTCGCTGACGACTGTGCGCGCAACGGGTGATGGAGATACCGCGCGGCATCGAGCACCCACGCCTCGCGTGTGCGGTTGCGGACGTCCTCGAGACTCTCGAAGAACCGCTCGCGCGCCGCGCGATCGCGCGACACCGCCGGAACGACGAAGGCGAAACGTGCGCGACGGTCCGGGTTGACGAACCGCTCGAGTTGGGCCGCCAGGATCGATTCGGCATGCGGCACATCCCGAACTGCGAGATCCAGCGCCAGATCCGCCTCGTCCGTTTCGGCCAGCGGCAGGCCCTCCACGCGAACCTCGCGTCGCCACACCGCCTCGAGCCACTCCACTGTTTGGCGTTCCGTGGCGACAGAGCGAATCGTCGCGAACCACGCGGCCTTTGCGCTGGTCGACCGCGCCTGATTCAGGCCCTCGCGCAGGAGCGGCTCCAGCCGCGCTGAGTAGGCCGGCCGCTCGGCGGCCGGTGTCCACCGCCAGAACAGCGCGCGCGTCTGATCGAGCATCCACTGCAACAGCAGTTCGTTCGTCTCCTGTGGCAGGGCCGCCAAAAGCTCCTCGCGCATCGCCGTAATCGGAACGCGGCCGTCCAACATCGACTCCCACAGCGTCAGCAGTGCCGAGCCGCGCGTCAGCGGATCCTGGATCCGGTGAGCGGTGGTGCTCAGCGACGACTCGGTCGCCGGGTCCAGGACGAAATCGCCATATCCGAGTCCCTCGCCCGTCGGCAGGACCCAGTCGGGTCTCGGTCGTCCCGTGGCGGCGGCCACGGCCGTCACGACGCCGTCGATCGTGACCGGAAGGCTCTCGGTGGCGGATCCGCGCCCAAGCATGACCGCCAGGCGCTGCGGCCAAAGCACGTCGCGTCCCGCGGGATCGGACTGCCGCAGTGCGAGCCGCGTGATGGTCGTGGTATTCGTCTCGAGTTCTGTCGCGATCGCCGGTCGCCCTGACCGGCTGACCCACGCCTCACCCCACGCCGCGAGGTCACGAGGCGTGCGGTCGTCGAGCACGCGGATGAGATCGGTCCAGCTCGCGTTGCCGTAGGCATTGGTCGTGAGGTACTCGCGCAGGCCGTCGCGCAGCGCATCTTCCCCCAGCAGCAGCTCGAGCTGCCGCATGACGATCGGGGCCTTCTGGTAGATGATCGCGCCGTAGAGCGAGCCGGCCTCGGACAGGTTGTCGAGTGGCTGGCGAATGGGATTTGCACCGGCCGTGCGATCGACCTCGTAGGCAGCGGGATAGTTCTGCAGCAGAAATCGCAACGGGTGGTTCACGCTGGGGAACGACGGGTTGACGATCTTGGCCGCGAAGAAATTGGCGAACACCTCCTTCATCCACACATCGTCGAACCACGGCATCGTGACGAGGTCACCGAACCACATGTGGGCCGTCTCGTGAGAGATGACGTTGGCGCGATTCAGCTGCTGGTTCTGCGTGGCCGACTCCTCGAGCAGCAGGGCGTCAGCGTTGTAGTAGATCGCGCCGGGATGTTCCATGCCGCCGAACTGGAACGACGGAAGCAGCACGAAGTCGAATTTACCGAACGGATACCCGATACCCGTGTAGGTCGTCATCCAGGCCAGCGCTCGGGCGTGGAGATCGAAGATCGCGTCCCGGTTGCGAGCCACCTTCGGCCCGTCGGATTCGCGATGGAACATGCGAAGCGTCCGGCCGTCCCGTTCGGCTGTGTCAATGCTGAAGCGACCCGCGACGATCGCGAAGAGATAGGTCGGGATCGGCCGTGTCTCGTCGAACGTGACGTGCGCCTGCTCGCCGGCCGTGACCCGCCCCGCCTCGCGGCCGTTCGAGACCGCCTGCCATCCGCGTGGCAGCTTCAACGACAGTTGCCAGCGCGCCTTTAAATCGGGCTGGTCGAACACCGGGATGGCCACCGACGCGCGCGACGGCACGAACAGCGAGTACATGAAGTCGTCGTGGCGGTTGAGGGACTCGTCGCCGGCGAGGAACTCGAACGAGACGACGTTTCGGCCTTCGGACAACTGCAGCGGCGGCACCACGATGTGGCCGGACTCGACGCGCGGCGACGTTGTCCGGCCTCCCGCCGTCATCTTGAGCAGGCGTTCTGGAGGCTGAGCGAAGTCGAACACGAGCGGTCGCGACGCGTCGCGCAGCTCGAAGGTGGCGTCGAGCCTGCCGGAAATGGGCTGCGATACCGCTGCTGGAATCTCCAGCGATAGCGCATAGCGGAGGTTGGAGATGCGTGATGACCGATCGGCAGCAAGCGTCCGCGACGTGCCAGGTTCGATGGCCACGGCCGTGACGCGGGACGTCAGGCGCCGCCCGCGAGTGACGGCCCATCCGGCGACGCTGGCAATCGCCACGGTCGCGATCATGACGATGAGCGCGGGACGCACGGCTATTTCAGCGCAGCGGCGACGATCTCGTAGCCGCGCGAAGCGCCATCCCGCAACACGTCGGGACGGCATTCGAGTTTGCTGATGCGAAGACCCTCGACGCGCAGACCGGTGACGATCGCCCGGCCCAGCGGACCGCGGCCGGCGTCGATCGCCCGAATCAGCGCGGTGTACGGACCTGCGCGCCGCAGGTAGGACTCGGCCAATGCCGGCGACACACGCTTGAGCCGTGGCGCGACGAAGTAACGGTCGAATGCCGAGGCGTGCGGTCGCATCTCGCCGCTCCGCGTCAGCAGCACCAGTACGTGTGTGTGCCCGCGTGACTCGGCCGTCGGCACCGGAATCGGCTCGCTCAGCGACGCGTCGAGGTACCGACGTCCCTGATGCAGGAACGGCGCGCCGGCCACGACCGGCATCGTCGCGCCCGCGCGCAGGGCAGCGAAGAGGTCGCGATCGTCTGCGAACGGCCCGAACGCATGGGCCTGCCGGTCGTCGACGTCGGTGGCCAGAACCGAGAGCGGCGTCAGCGAATCGAGAACTCGTCCGACGTCCAGCCGTTTCCGCCGCTGCGCCACGTCGTCGAGCAGATAGCCCAGGTTGACGATGGGTCGGCCTGCCGCAGCGCGGCCGAGCCGGATGAAGGACGCGTTGTTGATGTCCTCGTAGTAGATGGTCGTGCCGAGTTGGGCTTGGCCCGCGAGAAAGTACGCGGCGTTGATCGCGCCGGCGGAGGACCCGTAGACGGCGTCGAATGCATCGAGGTAGCCGAGATCCCCGAGGGCGGAGACCATGCCGGCGGAAATGACGCCACGCATGGCGCCGCCTTCCACGGCCAGTGCGATGCTGGCGCCATCGTTGTGGTGAGGGGGGCGGCTGCCCCGCGCCCGCCGGGCTCGCAGGAGTGAGAGAACGGACACTAGCGCAAGGCGGCCCGAGGCGCTCGCGCGCGTTCGAGGCCGGCCCGCAGCGCGCGGTGCGATTCGATGAGCAGTTTACTGATGGTTTGATAGTCCGGATCGTTCCCGCCGGTCAGCCACATCTTGAACGCTTCCGCGCGGGGCGCCGCGGCATCGAACACCTGATCGGGCCGCACGTGGTAGCGCATACCGTATTCCTCGGCCATGAGCGTCGCCACCTGTTCCGTGCTGTTCAGGCTTTCCATCCGCGTGGTGACCATCCAGTTCAACTGGGCGCGTGCGAGCGCCGCGGGGTCGAAGCTCGCGTCCTTGGCGGCCTTCTCGGCAGCCGCCGCGCTCTCGAGGTCGGGCAGGACGCGCTCGTAGCGGCTGGTCAAATCGACGAAGCCGTTGAGCGCGCGGGCCAGCGAGTAGCCTTCCTGCGCCGCCCGAAACCAGGTCAGGCGCTGCTGTTCGCGCAGCATCATCGTCGCATTGAGGAAGATGCTGAACTCCGAGTGCACTTTCGCCGCCTTCCACATTTCGATCTCGTAGTTGGCGACCTGATCCGCGTCGAACGTCTTCGTGGTGGCGCTGATCGGCGGCAGCGCGAAGAAGACGGTATAGATCAACAGGGCCAGTCCGCCGATCACGATGATTCGGAAGGGACGAAACATCGGGGAATCTTAGCCCGGTTTGGGGTCCGGATGGGGCCCGCCGCCGGAGGGGCTCTCGGGGCACAATGGAGAAAGCAGCGGAGGGACGACAAATATGAAAGAAGACGAATTCCCGGTCGAAAAGTCCGAGGCCGAGTGGCAGGCCGAACTCTCGCCCACGCAATACCAGGTGCTGCGCCGCCACGGCACGGAGCGTGCTGGGACCAGCCCACTCAACGCCGAGAAGCGCGCCGGGGCATTTGTGTGTGCCGGATGCGGCCAGCCGCTCTTTCTGTCTGACGCGAAGTTCGAGAGCGGCACGGGATGGCCGAGCTTCTTTCAGCCCAAGAATGAGGGCGCCGTCGAAACCACCGTCGACCGGAGTCACGGCATGGCCCGGACCGAGGTGCACTGCAGCCGTTGCGGCGGCCACCTGGGCCACGTGTTCGAGGACGGCCCGAATCCCACCGGGCTGCGCTACTGCATCAACGGCGTGTCGCTGGGTTTCAATCCCGCGGACACGAGCAAGGAGTAGTGATGTTTTTCCGCGCACACAACAAGCTGACGATGCCCACCGCCAATGAGGCGTTGAAGGGGCGCGAGACCGCCATGGCCGTGCCGGACCGGCACTTCGTGCTCGGCACGCCCATCCAGGGTCCCTTTCCTGCTGAATTCGAGCAGGCAGTCTTCGGGCTCGGGTGTTTCTGGGGCGCCGAACGCAAGTTCTGGGAATTGCCTGGCGTCTACACAACGGCCGTTGGCTATGCTGGCGGTCACACGCGCAACCCGAGCTATGACGAAGTCTGTTCGGGGCAAACGGGTCACACCGAAGCTGTGCTCGTCGTGTTCGATCCGGCGAAGGTGAGCTATGCGCAACTGCTGCGAGTCTTCTGGGAGAACCACGATCCCACGCAGGGTATGCGGCAGGGCAATGACGTCGGCACTCAGTATCGATCGGCGATCTACACGAGCTCGGAACGGCAACGGCAGGCGGCCGAAGCGTCGCGGATGATGTACGAACGGTCGCTCGCGGAGAATGGCTACAGCCCGATCACGACCGAAGTTGCCGCGGCGCCACCCTTCTACTACGCCGAGGCGTACCACCAGCAGTACCTCGCGAAGAACCCGGGTGGCTACTGCGGGATCGGGGGCACCGGCGTCAAGTGCGTCTGATACACGTCGGTCCGTGAAGCGCCACGCCGGTTCGCCGACTTCAGGTCGGGACTACCGGCTCGCGAACGTGTTGCAGCTGTCGAGGTTGCCGGACTCGAGTCCTCGCTTGAACCACGTGACGCGATCGGCTGATGAACCGTGAGTGAATCGCTCGGGCGCCACGCGTGCGCCAGACATCCGCTGAATGCGGTCGTCGCCGATCGCCGCCGCGGCGTTCAGGCCGCTCTCGACGTCGCCCTGTTCGAGAATGTTGCGTTGGGCGGTGGAGTGTCCCCAGATGCCCGCGTAGCAATCGGCCTGCAACTCCATCGCAACTGACAGAGCGTTCGCCTGCCGCGGGTCGCGCTGCTGCGCCTCGCGCACCTTCGTATCGATGCCGGTGAGCCGCTGCACGTGGTGGCCCAACTCGTGTGCGAGCACGTACGCCTGCGCGAACTCGCCAGGCGCGCCGAAGCGCTCCTTCAACTCGCGATAGAAGCCGAGGTCGATGTAGACCTTCTCGTCGCCGGGGCAATAGAAAGGCCCGGTGGCTGATTCGGCCATGCCACAGGCGGACTCCACGGCGTCGGTGAACAACACCAGATGGGCGCGCTCGTAGCGGCTGCCCAGCGTCGACTGCCACATGTTCTGCGCATCGTCGAGGACGAAGGACACGAACTCGACCGTCTTCTCGTCGGCGGGCGACGTGGGAGCGGCCGAGGAACTCGATGGCGCGGACGGGTCGCCGCCTTCGTCGAGGATCGACAGGAAGTTCCGGCCCGTGACGAGGCTCAGGACAAACAGGATGGCCACGCCGCCGAGTCCAATGGGCGCCATGCGGCCCAGCCCACCCCCAACGCGAGTGCCCCTCTGATCCTCGATGTCCGAACTCTTGCCGCGCGACGACCAGCGCATGGGAACGCCTCCGACGGCTACGGTAGCACGTACGATGCCGTTCTAGTCCGCGCGCGCCGCCTCGTTCATGCGCGAACGCGCGGTGACTTCACGGTCAATGATTTCCCGAATCGTGCGGTGGCTGCGCAGCAGGCTCTCGAAGTCCCGTCGTTCGATCACGAGCAGCAGGCAGTACGAGAGTGCGGTGACGTCGGCCTGGCGCGGCTGGTTCAGGACCAGCGCCATTTCGCCGAAGAAATCGCCGCGCGTGAGCTGGATGCGCTGTCCCTCGGCGAAGACCTCGACGATGCCGGACGCGATGAAGTACATCGATGTGCCGGGGTCGCCGGTGGCGATCAGCCGCTCGGCCGGCACGCCCAGTTGCGGCCGGAGTAACCGGCTGACCAGGTCGAGGTGTTCGCGATCGAGCGAGGCGAACATCGGCACCCGGGCGATGAGCGCGCGTGTTTCGAGGCCCAGATCCAGGCGGGGCCGTTCGAGCACGACCGCTCGCGCGGAGTGGATGTCGCGCTCGAGCGCGCCAAATAACTCGGGGCCAATCACGTGCTCGTCGAAGAGCGAACGGTATTCCAGGTCCTCGCGCCGGAACGCCAGGCGCTTGAGGAACCGCCGTTCGAGCAACGCGGCGTACTCGGGGTATTGCGCGCCCATGGCTTCCAGTGCTGCCGAGGTCATCGCCTGCCGCCTGGCCACGATGTCGTGGAGACGTGCGGTGATGTGGGACGAGACCAGGCCCGCGAGTGTTTCCTCGACGTACGGCGTCAACTCCTCGAGCACGATGCGGCCGACGAGAAGACGTTCGAACCGATCGGCCAGCCGATCGACCATAGGGCCGTCGATACCCAGCCGCCGGTGGAGCAGATGGGCAAAGCGGAACGCACGTGAGAAGCCGACCAGGTCGTGGCCGGCCGCCAGGTACGCGTCGGCGCCACGCGTGCGCGCGCGTTCGAGCAGGACCCCGGTGCTCGCGAGCAACTCCTCGACGGTGCGTCCATCCACGGTTCGCGCATCGAAGTGCTCCAGCACGATCTCCCGCTCGCGCTGGGTCAGGGCGACCAGCCCGAGGCGGAGCTGTTCTTCGTCGGTCCCGACCAGCGCCGCGGATGTCGGCGCCAGGGCCGTCGTCGCGCTGGCGTCTGAGGCGCGGTACGAGGCCGCCACGCTCGAGACGATCTCGTCGCCGACCCGATACTGACGCCCGACCCGCTGCACCACGTCGGCCACGCGGCGCCGCGAGAGCGCGAGCACTTGTGAACGCAACGCCTGATCGAAGGCCGACAGGCGGTCGAGACCGAGCCAGCGGATGAGCGACCGCAGCGTGAGACCGGGCACGAGGAGTGAGAACAGGACGAATCCCGTTGCCTGCACGCCGACGAATCGCCGCACTTCGTCAGGCAGCGCGTGATTTTCGGTGACGGCCAGCGCGAGGGCCAGCGTGACCGCGCCGCGCAATCCGCCCCAGAGAATCACGACGTTGTAACGGTGCGACACCCGCTGGCTCAGCCCCGCCGCGCTCATCAGCGGAAAGAATCCAAAGAGGATCAGCGCGCGCGCGACCAGCGCCGCGACGATCATTACGGCGAGGACCAGGCCGTCATGCCAGCTCACGTCCACGAGCAGGTGCGGAATCAGCAACGCGGCCAGGACGAAGATCAGCGAGCTGGCCCAATAGGCGAGCTGTTCCCACATCTCGAGCAGGAACTTCCAGTCGCTGGGTGTGATGCGCGGCTGGCCAATCGCGCTCATCACGAGCCCGGCCGTGACCGCGGCAATCACGCCCGAAACGCCGAGTCCGCGTTCGCCGATGATGAACACCAGGTAGGGCAACGCCAGCGTGAGGGTGACCTGCGCAAGCCGCAAATCCTGCAGCCACGGCAATACCGACACGACCAGGCGTGCACCGATGTAACCCACGGCGATGCCCCCGACGAACGTCCGCACGAACGTCACCGAGGCGGCAACCAGGCTGGGGTCCTGGCCGCCCAGTAGCATGTTCAGCAAGACCGTGAACGCGACAATCGCGGCGGCATCGTTCAGCAGACTTTCGCCCTCGACGAGCCGGCACAGCCGTGCCGGCGCGCCGACGTCGCGGAAGATGCCAATCACGGCAACCGAATCCGTCGTTGCCACGATGGAGGCCAACATCAGGCACGCGATGAGCGAGACGCCGGCAATCGGACCCAGCGCCACGCCGATCACGCCCGTCGCGACGAGCACGGCCACGACGGCCAGCAGGAAGATCGGGCCGGCATCCTCGAACACCTTCTTGACGTCCACCGTCAGCGACGACTGGAACAGCAGTGCCGGCACGAACACGTACAGGAACGTGTCAGCCGTGATCGGCAGATCCACGAACGCGCGCGCCACCTGGCCGAACGCGCCACCGGCTCCCGATCGCAGGGCGAATGTCGCCGCGCCGCCGATGGCGGCGCCCATCACGGCGAACAGAATCGATGCCGGCAGCGCCCAGCGCGTGGCCATGCGCTGGACGAAGCTGACGAGAATCAGCAATCCGGCGAGCAGGAGAAGAATGGCAGGAAGGTGCATCCGTTGGTAGGTGACCCCGCTGGTAGGTGACCCCGCGCCATTATTTCACCTGCGCCGGCCGGTGGCGGACGGCCTCGGTGTACGATCGCTGGATGATCGCGTTCACGCGCGTCAACAAGCAGTACGGCAAGCAGCTACTGTTCGTCGACGCCTCGTTCCAATTGAACCCGGGAGACAAGGTCGGTCTGGTCGGACCCAACGGATCCGGCAAGACGACGCTCTTCCGGATGATCGTGGGTGAGGAGGCGCCCGACGACGGCGAGGTGTCGGTGCCGAAGAAGCTGACCATCGGCTACTTCCGGCAGGATGTCGAGGAGATGTCCGGCCGCTCCGTCATCGACGAGGTCATCGCCGGCAGTGGCCGCCTCGGGGCCCTGCACCACGAGCTCGAGGCGCTGCAGCACGCGATGGGCGATCCGGAGCGCGCGGACGACATGGATCGCATCCTGGCCCGCTTTGGCGAGGTGCAGGAAGAGTACGAGCACCTCGGTGGATACGCGCTCGAGAGCCAGGCGCGAGAGGTGCTGCACGGCCTCGGTTTCGAGGATGCGGTCATCGACGGTGACGTTGGCGCGCTGTCCGGCGGCTGGAAGATGCGCGTGGCCATGGCCCGCGTGCTGTTGGGCCGTCCCGACGTGCTCCTGATGGACGAGCCCACGAACCATCTCGACATCGAATCGATCGTGTGGCTCGAGACCTTCCTCAAGGCCCTGCCCGGCTCCCTGTTGATGACGTCGCACGACCGCGACTTCATGAACCGCATCGTCACGCGCGTGGCCGATATCGACGACGGCGACATCGTCACCTACTCGGGCAACTACGATTTCTACGAGCGTGAGCGCGCGTTGCGCGAGGCCAACCGCGAGGCGGCCTACGCGCGCCAGCAGGCGATGCTCGCCAAGGAGCAGCGCTTCATCGAGCGCTTCGCGGCGCATGCCGCGAAGGCCGCGCAGGTCCAGAGCCGCGTGAAGGCGCTCGACAAGATCGAGAAGATCGAGCTGCCGAAGAAACGCCCGGTCGTGAAGTTCGACTTCCGGCAGCCGCCGCGATCCGGCGATGACGTTGCGATGATCGAGAGCGTGAGCAAACGCTACGGCAACCGCGTCATCTACGAGGGGTTCGACCTCACGATCCAGCGCGGCCAGCGGTGGTCGGTGATGGGAAAGAACGGCGCGGGCAAGTCCACGCTCTTGAAGATGATTGCCGGCGTGACCGAGCCCGATGGTGGAGAGGTCCGCCTCGGCGCCAGCCTGAAGATGGGCTATTTCGCGCAGCAGGCGTTGCAGCTGCTCGATGCCGATCTCACGGTGTGGGAACAGATCCAGAATGATTTTCCGCACGAGTCGATCGGCGCGCTCCGTAGTCTGCTCGGCGCCTTTCAATTCTCTGGCGACGAAACGGAGAAGAGGATTCGGTCGCTCTCCGGCGGCGAGCGGTCGCGGCTGGTCATGGCGCGGATGCTGCTGCATCCCCCGAATTTCCTCGTGCTGGACGAGCCGACCAACCACCTCGATCTCGCGACGAAGGACATGCTGATTGACGCGCTGAAGAACTTCGAAGGCACGATGATCTTCGTCTCGCACGACCGCGCCTTCCTCCGCGGTCTGAGCAATCGTGTGCTGGAACTCGGTGGCGAAACCGGCACCAGTCCCACCCCGGTCGTCTATCCGGGCTCGTACACGGAGTACGTCACACGCACCGGCCATGAGGCGCCGGGTGTGCACGCGTGATCATGGCGGGCGACCTGCAATCCACATTCGGCGGCATCGACATCTACCTGTTCGATCAACTGCTGAAGGGGCGCATCACGCCGGAACACCGGATCATCGACGCCGGATGTGGAGGGGGCCGCAATCTGGTCTACCTCCTGCAGGCCGGATTCGACGTCCGCGGCTTTGATGTCGACGCCGAAGCTGTCGCCGGTGCGCACCGGCTGGCGGCCGCGCTCGCGCCCCAGATCCCTGCCGATCACTTTCGCGTGGGGCCTCTCGCGCAGCCGCCGTTCCCGCCCGCGTCCGCGGATGTCGTCATCAGCAGCGCGGTCCTGCACTTCGCGCACGACGACGCGGACTTCGAAGCGATGCTGGGCGGAACCTGGAGCCTTCTCGCGCCGGGCGGACTCTTCTTCTGCCGCCTCGCGTCCACGATTGGCATCGAGAAGTTCGTGCCCGGGGTGGAAGCTGGACGCCGGTGGACACTTCTGCCAGACGGGTCGCATCGATACCTCGTGGATGAGGCCATGCTGATGGCTAGAACCCAGTCTCTCGGCGGCCGTCTGCTGGATCCGCTGAAGACAACGGTGGTCCAGGGACAGCGGGCAATGACCACGTGGGTCGTCAGAAAGGACGAGCCGCGCGCCCGGTAAGATAGGCAGGACCACGCCATGCCGATGCCAGACTGGGACCGACGCTTCTCCGAACCCGGATTCGCCTACGGAACCGCGCCCAACGATTTCCTCGTTGAAGTTGCTCCGCGATTGCCGGCCGGTCCCGTGTTGTCACTCGGGGAAGGCGAAGGGCGCAACGGCGTGTACCTCGCACAGTTGGGACACGACGTGTTGGCCGTCGACCAGTCCGCCATCGGCCTGACCAAGGTCGAACGCCTGGCGACGGAGCGTGGCGTCACGATCCGGACCGAGGCCGCCAACCTGGCCGACTTCGTCATCGACACGGGCCGCTGGGCCGCGATTCTCTGCTTCTTCGTCCACATGCAGGGGCCGCTCCGCGCCGACGTGTTCCGGCGCGCGGTCCGCGGCCTCGCGCCCGGCGGGATGTTCGTGCTGGAGGCGTTCACGCCTGGGCAGATTGCTCACGGCACCGGGGGACCGAGCGAACCCGATCGTCTTGCTTCGCTCTCCCAGTTGCAGACGGAGTTGGCCGGACTGGAGTGGATCATTGCGCGGGAAACCGAGCGCGTCCTCGATGAGGGCACCTATCATTCAGGCATGAGCGCCACCGTTCAGCTGCTCGGCCGTCGTTCTCTCTGACCCGCGGCGGTGCCGCCGCCGCAACTTCTCTCGGTCGACTGTGTTTGTCCGGCAGGGGAGAGGTGCGCGCGCCTTCCGGCCGGGTGCGTCCAGCCAGCCAGACACGCAACCTCCGGGCGGTATTGCGCGTCCAATAGGGGCGTCCTGCTCATTCGGGCGGCCAAGGATTCCTGATGAAGAAACATCGTCGTCTGATCATTTCAATCGGTGTGGTCGTCGTCGCGCTGCTCGGCTGGCAGTTCGTGTCGATGAATCGCGCCGCGGGCGCGATCGACGCGTCGAAGATTGCCACCGTGGAGGCGGGCACGATGGTCGTGTCCGTCGTGGCGACGGGCAAGATCGAGCCGATCACCAAGGTCGAGATCAAATCGAAGGCGAACGGCATCATCGAGCGGCTGCACGCGGACGTCGACCAGGTCGTCCAGCCCGGGCAGATCCTGGCGGAACTGGATCGCGAAAATCTCACGGCGCGCGTGCGGCAGGCACGGGCGAATCTGCAGGCCGCCGAGGCCGCGCATGAGGCGGCCGTGGCACAGGTGAAGAAGAACGAGATCGAGGCGGAGTCGCCGGAAGTCGACCTCGCGCGCCGCAACTACGCGCGCGCGCAGCAGCTGTTCGCGCAGAAACTTGTCCCGCAGTCCGGTCTCGAGGAGACGAAATCCGCACTGGATCAGGCGGAGAACAAGCGTCGTGCGGCCGACGGCCAGCTGGTCATCGCGAAGGCGCTCGTGACCCAGGCGACCGCCAACGTGGCCCAGTCGCGCGCGACGGTGGAACAGGCCGAAGAGGAGCTGGCCAACGCGACGATTCGCGCGCCGATTCGCGCCACCGTCCTGACGCGTGACGTGGAGATTGGCAGTCCCGTGTCGTCCATTCTCAACCTGGGCGCCAATGCGACGCTGGTGATGACGCTGGGTGACATCGAGAAGGTGTACGTGAAGGGCAAAGTGGACGAGGCCGACATCGGCCGCGTGCGACTGGCCCAGGTGGCACGCATCACCACAGAGACCTTCCGCGATCGCGTGTTCAACGGCCAGGTCACGCAGATCTCACCGATCGGCGTCGAAAAGGACAACGTCACGACCTTCGCGATCGAGGTCTCCATCGACAATCCGGGGAAGGAGCTCAAGGCGAACATGACCGCCAATGCCGAGGTCGTGTTGCAGGAGTTCCCGAATTCGGTCCTCGTGCCGGAAGCGGCCGTGATTTATGACGCACAGCGGAGCCCGTTTGTCGACCTGCTCGATCCAGGCAGCAAGACCGGCCGCCGGCGCGTGCCCGTAAAGGTGGGCGTGGGCAACGGTTCGAAGATGCAGATTCTGAGCGGCGTGAAGGTCGGCGACAAAGTCGTCCTGCCCGGCTAGCGCCATGACCGAGATCCTGCGACAGGTCGTCGACAACCTGCGGGCCAACAAGCTCCGCAGTTTCCTCACGATGTTCGGCATCCTGTGGGGCGTCATCTCCGTCGTCATCCTCTCCGCGACGGGGGAAGGGTTTCAGCGCGGCAATCAGCACGTGCTCGAGGAGTTGGGGAAGAACGTCGGCATCATCTGGGGTGGCCGCACGTCGCTGCAGGCCGGCGGCGAGCGTGCCGGGCGCGCCGTGTTCCTCACCGTGGACGACGCCCGGGCGCTCGAGCGCGAGTCGAGCATGATCGCGGTCGTCAGCCCGGAAATCCAGCGTGGCGGGATCAACATCAAGAGCGCGTACAACGCCGCCGCGCTGCAGGTCCACGGCATCGAGCCGCAGTACCAGGACATCCGGACCATCGACATCGAACGCGGCCGCTCCTTTCGCTTCACGGACAACGAGCAGGCGCTGCGCGTCGCCATCATCGGTGCCGACGCGACGAAGCAGCTGTTCGGCGACCGCGACAGCATCGGCGCGGCCATCGAGCTGAACGGGCTGCCGTTCACCGTCATCGGCAAGATTCGCAAGAAGGATCAGGACAGCAACTACAGCGGGCCCGACAACGACAAGGTGTTTCTGCCGTTTGCGACGATGCTCCGGGACTTTCCGCGGCTGGGCGTTGATCCCGGTGTGGTGTCGGACATCATCGTCGCGCCGAAACCCTGGGTCGTCGACGATCTCCCCGCTGTGCTCGATGGTCGCACGGGCCGGATCGAGGACATCGACTGGCCGCTCGAGCGCGACGTGCGCCGCGTGCTGGGACCGCGGCACGACTTCGACCCGGCCGATCGCAACGCCATCGCGATGTGGGACACCACGCTGCAGACGCTGATGTTCGGCCGGATGATTCAGAAGATGAAGGATTTCTTCAGCGTGGTCGGCGCGGTGACCCTGGCGCTCGGCGGCCTTGGCGTCATGAACATCATGCTCGTCGCCGTCCAGGAGCGCACGCGCGAGATCGGTGTCCGGAAGGCGCTTGGCGCCACGACGAAGCAGATCCAGCGGCAGTTCTTCTTCGAGGGGTTTCTGCTCACGATGCTCAGCGGAGCGATTGGGTTCCTGGTGGCATTCGCGCTGTGCGCGGCGGTGAACACATTGCCAATGCCTGAGCGTTTTCAAGGGATGACGGTGACGTGGACGGCGGGGCTCGGCGCGGTGGCCGCGCTGGTCATCGTGGGCGTGGTCACGTCGACCTATCCTGCACGACGCGCGGCGATGCTGCCGCCGGTCGAGGCGCTGCGGTACGAAGGCTGATGGCACACGACGCGGCGATTGATCAGACCTCGCGTCCCGCGAGGACCGGGCGCGCGGGCCGAAGCTCGATCGCCGGCGAGATCGTGCGCGAGGCTCTTGTGGGCCTGATGCGCAATCGATCGCGTGCGTTGCTGTCGATGCTGGGCATTTCGTGGGGCATCGTGTCGGTTGTCATGCTGCTCGCGTACGGCGAAGGGTTCAACCAGGCGCTGATTCGCGGCTTCCAGGGCGCATTCGGTGATGGTGTGTCCCTGATGTTCAGCGGACAGACCAGCATGCAGGCGGGAGGCGAGCGCGCGGGGCACGTCGTGCGCTTTCGGCTCGAGGACGCTCAGGCCGTGGGCGAACTGCCCCTGATCAAGGCCTGGAGTCCCGAGTTCATGAAAGACCTCACCGTGATGTGGGACACGAAGCAGGCCAGCTATCGCGCGCGCGGCGTGGCGCCCGACTACGGCACGATGCGGGCTCAGAACCCCTCCTCGGGCAGGTTCATCGATGCGGAAGACGTGCGATTGCAGCGCCGCGTGGTCTTCATCGGCAGCGAAGTCGCACGCAAGCTGTTCGGCCAGGTGCAGCCCGTCGGCGAGACGGTGCGGCTGCAGGGAATGGCGTTCACGGTGATCGGCGTGCAGAAGGAAAAGGTTCAGCTGTCCAACTACGGCCGGCCTGACAAGGAAAGCGTGTTCATTCCGTACACGACGGCCGGTCAATTGTGGAACACGGAGTTCCTGAGCAACATGGTCTACCAGGCCATGGATGCGACCCTGGACGCGAGGGCCGAACGGCAGGTCCGCGATCTGCTCGCGAAGAGGCTCCGCTTCAATCCGACCGATGAGCGCGCCGTGCGCGTCTTCGGATCGGCGCAGACGCAGCAGATCACCGGCGGCATCGTGCTCGGGCTCAAGCTGGTGCTGTCGTTCATCGGCGTGCTCACGCTCGCCATCGGCGGGATCGGCGTGATGAACATCATGTTCGTGTCGGTCAATGAGCGCACACAGGAGATTGGGCTGAGGAAGGCGCTTGGCGCGCGGCGGAGTGCGATTCTGTCCCAATTCCTACTGGAAGGCCTCGTCACGACCTGCGCGGGCGGCATCGCCGGCGTGCTGTTGTCCTGGGTCCTCGTGTGGATGCTCAGTCCGAGGCCATTTCTGTCGGAACTGCTTGACGACTCGACGGGCGTCGCGGATATTCACCTGATCCTGTCGCTGCAGCTGGTTGGCATCTGCACCGGAATCCTCATGGTTGTCGGCCTGATCAGCTCGTTTGTGCCCGCCCTCCGCGCCGCGCGGATGGATCCGATTGAGGCGCTGCGCCACGACTGACCCTGCGGTATCCTGCCCTTGGAGGCCCCATGCCGCGCCATCTCTCCGTCATCGTCGTCGCGGCGCTTGCGCTGGTGTCCCTCGCCGCACCTCCCACCGCGCGCGCGCAAACAACAGTCACGCCAGCAAACGAGGTGGTATCGGCCGCCGTGAAGCGAGCCGGCGCCGAACAGAAGGTCGTGCTGGTCGAGTTTGGCGCGTCCTGGTGCACCTGGTGCCGGAGCTTCGAGGCCTTCGTGCAGGCGCCCGACACCGGCCCGATCATCGCCGCGAACTACATCGTCGTGAATCTGACCGTCCATGAGCGCGACGGCAAAGAGTCGCTCGAGAATCCCGGCGGCAACGCTTTGATGGAGGCGTGGGGCGGCGGGAACTCGGGATTGCCGTTCTATGTCTTCGTCGACAAGGACGGGAAGAAGATCGCTGATTCGGACGCCATGCCGAACGGCGGCAACATCGGATTCCCGGCGGTGCCCGTTGAAGTTGCAGCGTTCATGGGCCTGATCGCCAGGACGGCACCGAGGCTCTCGCGCGCCGATGGCGCGGTGCTCGAATCCTATCTGACCCGCGCAATGGCGAAGCCCCGGACTGCGCCGTGAACTCGACCTCCGTGCGCGGCGCGATCGCGACCTTGTCGGCCGTTGCCGTGTGTCTCTGGACCACCGCACCGAGCGTCAGTGCCCGCGCGCAGGCGCCGTCGCTTGCGACGATCCTGGGCACCGCCGGCTCGTACGTCTCGCAGCTCGGTAAGGACCTGGACGGCGTTGTCTTCGAAGAGGACTACTTCCAACAGGCGCAGGGGCAGGCGCTCGTGGCGCGGCGGCTGAAATCCGACATCGCGGTGCTGTCCGACAACGCCGTGGGTTGGGTCGAGTTCCGCGACACGACGTCCGTGGATGGCAAGCCCGTTCGCGACCGTCAGGCCCGCATCGCGGACATCTTCACGAAGCCGGACGGCAATGCCCTCGAACAGGCCAGGCGCATCGTCCGCGAAGGCGCGCGGTTCAACATCGAGGCTGTGGGCCTGAAGATCGACCGCACAATCAACCTGCCGATGGCGGCACTCGCATTCCTGCGAGCGGAGAATCAGCGGCGATCGACGTTCACGCCGGACCGGTCAGACGTGTTCAGCGGCCGGACGGTGGCGATCCGCTTCAAGGAAACGGCGAAGCCGCGGATGATTGGGACGGTGGACGATGCGGCCGCGCAGGGTGTCTTCTGGATCGTTCCGGAGACCGGCAGAGTGACCCGCACGGAGCTGACGATCGAAACCCGTCGAGGCTCCTCGCTCGTGTCTGCGTCCATCGGAGTCGAATACGGTCTGATTCCATCGCTCAACCTGTGGCTGCCCAAGACGATGGACGAGTGGTACCAGGCGACGACCGGCAGCCAGATGGCCGGAGCTATCACCGGCCACGCCGTCTACGAAAATTTCAGGAAGTTCAACGTCGCAGTGGAAGAGAAGGCGGCGCAGTAAAGACGGTCATCCCGCCGTCCAACACCGACCCTCAGCTCTTGAACACCCGCAACAGCCTGCTGATCGGATCGTAAAAGCGGTCGACGACGCGCTCTTTGAGCGGGATGATCGCGTTGTCCGTGATCGTAATGTGCTCCGGACAGACCTTCGTGCAGCACTTCGTGATGTTGCAGTAGCCGATGCCGAAGGCGTCCTTGAGCTCCTCGACGCGATCTTCCGTGTCGAGCGGGTGCATCTCGAGCGCCGCCACGTGCACGAGGAAGCGCGGACCGATGAACTCCTCGTGCTTGTGGTGGTCGCGCAGGACGTGACACACGTCCTGGCACAGGTAGCACTCGATGCACTTGCGGAATTCCTGGACGCGGTCGATGTCTTCCTGCTGCATCCGCCACGTGCCGTCGGCCGCGTCGGGCTTACGCGGCTTCAGCGGCTTGATCCGCTTCTTCTGCTCGAAGTTCCACGACACATCGGTGACGAGGTCGCGAATGTGCGGGAAGGTGCGCATGGGCTCGACCGTGATGGGCTGATCCATCGGCAGGGCATCGAGCCGCGTCATGCACATCAGCTTCGGCTGGCCGTTGATCTCCGCCGAGCACGATCCGCACTTGCCGGCCTTGCAGTTCCAGCGGCACGCGAGATCCGGCGCCTGTTCAGCCTGAATCGCGTGGACGGCGTCCAGGACGACCATGCCTTCCCCGGCTTCGGTCTTGTAATCCTGGAACTGGCCCTCGCCCCGCTGGCCCCGCCACAGTCGGAATGTGAGCATGGCCATGGCTACTTGTTCTCCTCGACAACCTGCTTGAGTTCAGCGGGCATCTCCGGAATCGGGATCGGTTGCATGGTCATCTCGCCACCTGCACCCTTCTGAATCACGAAGTTGAACGACGCGAACTCGTCGGACTTGTTCGGGTAGTCCTCGCGGAAGTGCGCGCCGCGACTTTCCTTGCGCGCGACCGCTGCGGTCGCAATCGCCTCGGACACGGTCATCAGGTTGTGCAAATCGAGCGCCGTGTGCCAGCCGTTGTTGTACTCGCGATTGCCGTCGATGCCCGCCTTGTCCGCGCGCGCGCGTAACGCCTTCAGCTTCTCGAGCGCTTCGCGCATCTCGGCTTCCTGACGGACGATGCCGACGAGATCCTGCATCATGTTCTGCAGGTCATGCTGTACCGAGTACGGATTCTCGCCGGCGCTGCCACGCTCGAAAGGCGCCAGCGCCTTCGCCGCTGCGGCATCCACCTGGCGGTCATCGATTGCCGCCGCGCCGTGCTCCTGGGCGAACTTCGCCGCGAACTCGCCGGCACGCTTGCCGAACACGATCAGGTCCGAGAGTGAGTTGCCGCCGAGCCGGTTCGCGCCGTGGAGCCCGGCCGCGGCTTCGCCCGCGGCGAACAGGCCCGGCAGCGTCGACATCTGCGTGTCGCCGT
>JBDTNQ010000064.1:0-25695 GCA_039933635.1 Acidobacteriota bacterium | reverse complement strand
GTTCCTGCAGCAAATCCACGGAGAGGCCTGGCAATTGACGGCGCTCGGCGAGCGCAAAAACCTGCGAGGTGAGTACGAGTCCCTTCATCGTGTCCGCGCCGAGGTACACCATGGCCTGCGCCACCGACGTCACGCGTTGCGCGAGACCGAAGTAGGCCGAGTTCACGAGCTGCAGCACTTTCGCGGCCATTGCCGGATCGCGTTCGACGATGGCCGCGACCGTCGTGAGACCGACGTCCGGGCTGGCGAGCGCGTCCGTCAGATCCCGGTACGTCGACGCCGCTGACGGGAGCGCGTCGAGCTTGCCGATGGCCGTGCGGATGGTGTCGTCGGTGAGCAGGCGCTGCAGCCGGCACGCCCGTTCAATGACCACGCGCAGCATTTCCCCATCGCAAGGCTTGCTGAGGAACTGATGCGCCACCGGCAAGGCTTTGATCAGCGCGTCACGCTCGGCCTGTCCGGACAGTACGATCCGGGCAACGTTGGGGTAGGACTCTTTCACTGCGGTGAGCAGGGTCGCGCCGTCCATCCCGGGCATCCGCATGTCGGACACGATCACATCGAACGGCGCCTTCTGCAGCTCGGCCAGGGCGGCCTCGCCGCTCTGCGAGAACACCATGTGCCACAGATGCCGCTGCTTGTGCAGCAGATTCTGAAGGCCGTCGAGGATGCTGGCCTCGTCGTCCACGAAGAGAATCCGGTGGGCTGCACCCATGGAACAGGAATCGACGCGCCGGGTACTGCCCTTTAATACGTGGTGACGCCACTTGGGAGCCTGCCGGTCCTCAGTCTGTGATTGCGCGAAGCTGCACGGAATAGCAGTGCCCACGCCACTTCCTCTGGCTGTGCGACCGTCGCCCCGAAGCGATCAGAGAGAGACGCTGACGGCGCCCAGCCCAGGACCGGTGAGTTGGCCGGTCATCATCAGGCCGTCGTGAATGGTGAACAATCCCGGAAATCTGGCGTCCCACGACGCATTGGCCGACGGCACGAACTGTCGGGCGTTGGCCTCGATGCCCGCGTTGCCAGGCACCCGCGCGGCGATGCCGGCGGAATGGACGAGCGACGCGCCGGGACAGGTCAGATCCTGCACGCAGAGGAACATGCCGAACTTCTGCGCGGCGGCCGCCATCAACACGGCCTGACTCTGCCCCTTGCAGGCCTTCAGCGCAACGCCCGTATAGCCCATCTCCCGCGCCAGCAGGAGTGCGTCGAGATCTGTCAGCGACTCGTCGATCACGACGGGTCTGAACTTTGCGGCATCGTGCATCACGTTCTGCCGATTGGCCTGTAGATCGCGGGCCGTCGGCTGTTCGATGTACAGGATGCGATCGAAGCCGGCCGGTGAGGCGCGCCGGATCCGCGCGAGGAACTCGAGCAGATACCCGACGTTGGGGCAGCCTTCGTTGAAGTCGAGCGAGTATTTCCAATCGGCCACGCGGCGACGAGCCTGCGCCCTCGTGACCACGCGGTCGATGTGGATCACGCGCGCGAC
Organism: Acidobacteriota bacterium; assembly: GCA_039933635.1. Classification (GTDB taxonomy): domain Bacteria; phylum Acidobacteriota; class Vicinamibacteria; order Vicinamibacterales; family SCN-69-37; genus JBDTNQ01. The sequence continues at coordinate 24,200 of JBDTNQ010000064.1, read as the reverse complement.
GTCGGCGTCGAGATGGCCGCCGTTCAGTTTGATCTTGAACCGTATCAAACCGTCGCGCGGGATCCATTCCTCGAGCGTGTTCGGCAGACCATCGGCAATCGACCTCGTGAGGTCGGTCGCGTCGATCGGGTCACTCGCCCCGACCGAATGAAATACCGGCATGCGCGGCTGCGGCACGACCGGCACGTAGCGGTCGAGGAATTCGCCCTTGAACGCGTCTCCCAGATCGGCCGACAGGTCGCGACTCATGAACGACCGGTTGTAGGTGGCGTACACGCTGAGCCCGAACGACTTGCCGTAGGCGTCATGCAGCGCCGCATCGAAGGGGCTCGCCACGACGAGCGTGCAGAGTTTGGGAATCGGCGTTGGAAGACCCAGCGCGGCCGACACCTCGGCCGCGGCCTTCAGATACTGCGGTTCGAGCGCGCGGAACAGATCGATGGGATGTCCGGCTTCGTCGCAGGCGGCGGTCACGGCGCGCAGTTCCTTGGCAAGGGCCTGCATGGCCCCAAGCCCTTGGTCCTGCGAGGCTGCGGGAAATGCCCACGCGTTGCCGAGGGGCATCGAGCCGAATCCCTCCGCCTCCCGACCGTCGCCGCGTCTGATACGACACGTGACGTTCAGCAGCGTGACGCGATCGACGGATCGGCCGCCGAACTGATAGGGCGTGCGGTAGGTGAAGGTCTCGAAGCTATGCGCGACGTGGACGACGCGCATGTCGGTGGGCCGGGAGGCGTGCACGGCTGGACCGCGAGACCGGCACGCAGACCAGATGAGGGCCGGCGCACCGGCGGCAAACGTGCCAAGGGCCGATCGCCGCGTGACCCCGCGGCTCACGGGTCAGCCCATCATCTTTCCGTCGCTCCAGTCCCGATTCTTGATGGTGACCTTGACCTGCTCGAACTCGTGCACGGCGTCGATCAGGTGGTTGGCGAAGCGTGTGAATGCGATCTCGCCCTTATAGGCGGCGCCACGGAACGGGTTGCCCATGATGCCGCTGTCGGTGAACTCATCGTGCTCGAACGGCATGTTGAAGTACTGGTAGCCCTGGAAATCGAGATCGGGCATGCCGTCTTTCTTCTTCCACTGCTTCGTCATGTACTTCGGGGCGTGTGCCTGGTCCATCACGGCGCGTTCCATCCGCACCAGCTTGGGGTCGTGGCACAGGCACTGTGACGTTTCGAGCTCGCCGGCGTGCCAGCCGGGCGTTTCCTCGGTCGGGCCTTCGAGGACGTCCTTCAGCATACCCAGGTATCGCTCGGCATACGGCTTGTAGTAGGCCACGAGCGCGCCGGTTTCATTGCGCAGCTTGCGCAGGACCGGGTCGACGACCTTGACGTTCGAGCCGTGTCCGTTCACGAAAATCAGCCGGTTGAACCCGTGATGAATCAGGCTGCGGCCGAGATCGTAGAGCAGGTTGAGATAGGTTTCGACGCGAAGGGTAATGGAACCCGCGCCGCTTCCAGCGGCTTTCATGTGCTGCGGGCTGTAGCCCAGCCAGAGCGTCGGCGTATACATGATCCCGGCCTTCTCACCGGCCCGGCGCGCCACTTCCTCGCTCGAGATCGAATCGCAGTACAGCGGCAGGTGCGGACCATGCTGCTCGAGCGACGCCTTCGGGATGAGGATGGTGTCGCTGTACTTCAGATATTCCTTGACGTCCATCGCGGACAGGTCGCCGAGGCAGTAGGACGGCACCTTCAGTTTCGAAAGCGTCTTGCGCCGCGGCGCATGCGCCTGATCCTGGTGCGACGGCTTGACGTGGTGCTCGGCCCCACTCGCGCCCTGACGCTTGTCCCAGGCGATAACGCCCTTGGCGCCTGTGGATGTGCCGGTTGCGCCGCCGCCACCGTAATTGTCGACTTCGATTTCCCGGGTCTTGGAACGACGTGCTTTCGGCATCAGGATCTCACTTGGTGACGGGCGTGCCCGTGTGCGCGCAGAGCGTGCCGCGCGAGGAACCCGCAGGGCTGGCCAGCGTCGGAGCATCGTAAACCAAACGCCGGTCGTGAAACGGTAGTTTCGGGCCCCGACAGGTAAAGCCTGTAGAAACGGTCCAGTTTGGGCCGAAATGCCTCCGCGCTCCGCGTCACACCGGCACCCGGGTTTCGTCAGGTATAACGGCGCGGAATCGATTCGATCTGAGAGAATGGCGGACCATTGGCGCGCGTCCCACACCGCCTTAGACGTATGACGAGACGATTGGTTGACTGGGGGGGGCCTTGAACGACGTCAAGGCCGTGATTCTGGCGCGCGGCCTGGCCACTCGGATGCGCCACGCCGATGCGGACGGGGCGCTGCTCCCGGAACAGGCGCGTGTCGCGACCGCTGGGCTGAAGTCGATGATCCCCGTCGGCGACACCGCCGCAGGCGGCGCGCGACCCTTTCTCGACTACGTGCTGTCGTCGCTCGCGGACGCCGGGTACGAGGACATCGGCCTCGTCATCGGTCCCGAACACGACGTCATTCGCGATCGCTACGCTCGGATCGAGAAGCCCCGCCGCGTGCGCCTCACGTGGCTGATACAAGCCGAACCGTTGGGGACCGCCAACGCGCTGCTCGCCGCCGAAACCTGGATCGCCGACAGTCCGTTCATCGTGGCCAACGCGGACAATCTGTATCCTGTCGAGGTCTTACGACAGCTTCGGCACATGAAAGGTCCAGGGCTGCCGGCGTTCGAACGCGCAGCGCTCGTACGGGCGAGCAACATTCCCGCGGATCGCGTCGCCTCCTTCGCGTTGCTCGATGTAGATGATGGCCAGAACCTGAGGGCCATCGTCGAGAAACCGGGCTTCGATATCCTGGCGAAGGCTGGGCCGCACGCGCTTGTGAGCATGAACGTCTGGCGGTTCGACTCGAAGATCTTCGACGCGTGCCGCGACGTACCGCGATCGCCGCGGGGGGAGTTCGAGCTTCCGATGGCCGTCGCCGTGGCGCTCACCCGCGGCGTGCAGTTTCTGGCGTTCCACGCCGAGGGCGAGGTGCTGGATTTGTCGAGACAAACAGACATCACCGATGTCTCCCGTCGCCTCGTCGGCCGCGCGGTGTCGGTGTGATGCGTCTCAGTTGGCCGCGCGCGCTGGAGGAGGCTGGATTCGCTCCGGACTATGCCCGGTCCCGCGCTCCACTGCTGGACATGGCCGGGACGCGGCTGACCGCCGCCACCCCTGTGGCGCCGATGGGCGCGTGGATCGTGCCGGGCCGCATCGAGGTCGTCGGGAAACACGCCGACTACGCCGGCGGCCGGTCGCTCGTCGCGGCCGTCCCTCGCGGATTCGCCGTGGTTGCGGCACCCAGGACCGACGATCGCGTCCGCGTGATGGATGCGCGCTATGCCGCGGAGTTTGAGCTGGCCGTCTCCGATCGTGATCGAACCTACGTCGGCTGGACCAACTACGTTGCCGTCGTCGTGCGGCGCATCGCGCAGAATTTTCCCGGCGCGGCACTGGGCGTCGACATCGCGATCGCCAGCGACCTCCCGCGCGCGGCCGGAGCCAGCAGTTCCTCGGCACTCGTGGTCGGCATCGCGCACGCGCTGATGGCGCGCGCGGGGCTGCCGGGCACGCCCGTCTGGACCGCGGCCATTCAGGACGAGCTCGACCTCGCGTCGTATCTCGGCACGATCGAGAACGGACACGCGTTTCGTACGCTCGCCGGAACCGCGGGTGTCGGTACGGACGGCGGATCCCAGGATCACACCGCGATCCTCGCGTCGCGTGCGGGCCTCCTCAGTGCCTTCGGCTACGCGCCCGTTCGGCGGCTCGGTGACGCGCCTATGCCGCGCGACTGGCGCTTCATCATCATGACGAGCGGCGTCCATGCCGGCAAAGCCAGCGATGCGAAGGATCGCTTCAATCGCGCCGCCCGCGTGGTGGCGGCGATCGTCTCGTCGTGGCGTGCCGCTGGCTTCGACCCGAAGCCGTCCCTTGCCGAGATCGTCGCGTCAGGTCCCGACGCGGTCGAACGGCTGCGCGACGTACTGATCCACTCGAGCCATTCCGAGTTCACGGCCGACGATCTCACCAGTCGCCTTACGCACTTCCTGGCCGAGGATGCCCGAGTGCCTGACGCGGTTGCCGCGTTTCGCTCGGCGGACGCGCGCCTGATGGGCGAGATCGGTCTGGCTTCGCAGACCGGCGCCAGCGACGGACTCGGCAACCAGATTCACGAAACGCGCGCGCTGGCCAGCACCGCCCTGTCGGTCGGTGCCTTTGCGTCGAGCAGTTTCGGCGCCGGGTTCGGTGGCTGCGTCTGGGGGCTGGTGGAGGGCGACGACGCCGAGGCGGACCGCGTAGCCGTGGCGTGGTCGGAGCGCTACCGGGAGGTGTGCCCACACGTCTCGGGCGTGGATTGGTTCATCGCTCGGCCGGCGCCGGGCCTCAAGGAAGTGCAGAGTTCCAGGTCCTAACTTCCCATATACTTCCCCCTACCCGGTTCCTTCATGCATCGTCGAACGTTCCTTGGAGCGATAGCCGCGTCCGTCGCGGCGCGTGCGACCTCACCGCTCGCCGCCTGGGGACAGGCCTCGGCGGGCGTCGTCAAGGTTGGCTACTGCAGCGGCGTCGCCAACGTGGCTGCGGCCAAGGCGGCCGGATTCGATTACATCGAACTCAGTACGACCGAGATTGCGACCATGCCCGACGCGGACTTCGAGCGCGCGGTGGCGGAGATCGCGCGGATCGGTTTGCCGACGCCCGCGTCAAACCTGTTCCTGCCAGCCGCGATCAAGGTGACGGGACCAGGAATCGACCGCGAGCAGCAGATGGCCTACGTGCGGAAAGCCTTCGATCGCATGCAGCGGCTGGGCACGCGCGTGATCGTGTTTGGCAGCGGCGGCGCCCGCCGTGTGCCGGACGGCGTGAGCCACGACGAGGGGTTCGCGCAGCTCGTCGAGTTCGGCAAGCGGATCGCGCCCGAAGCGCGTGCGCGCGAGATCACCGTGGCCATCGAGCCACTGCGTCAGCAGGAGTGCAACATCATCAACAGCGCCGGCGAAGGGCTCCGACTCGTGAGGGCCATCGACGATCCGAATTTCCAGCTGATGATCGACTTTTATCATCTGGCGAGCGAACACGAAAATCCGGCGATTGTCCTCGAGGCGCGCGAGCACATCCGCCATCTGCACACGGCCAATCCGCAGGGCCGCGTGTTTCCGCTGGAGTGGTCCGAATTCGACTACGCGCCGTTCTTCGCCAACCTGCGGACGATCAACTACAGCGGGCGTATCAGCGTCGAGGCGTCCACCAAGGCGCTGGCCGATGAAGCGCCGCGGGCCATCGCCCTCTTGAGACAGGCGTTCGTGGGATGACTTCGTCGTTCAGGACATCGATCGTCGGGTTGGCCGTCACGCTCTGCGTGCTGACGGCGTCGTTGGCCTTACGGGCGCAGACGCCGGCCGGCTCCGTTGGGCCGCGACCAAACGTCGGGCCCACGGACAGGCCTGTGGTCAATGCTGCGGCGGTCGATCGCGGCCGTCGCGTGTGGGCGCTCGAGTGCACCAGCTGTCACGCCGCAACCGCGCGCGGCAGCGATCAGGTGCCGAGCCTGCTGCATTCGCTGCTCATCCTCAAGGATCGCCAGGGCAGCGAGCTTGGTCCGTTTCTGAAGAAGGGGCACCCGACGCAGAGCGGCCGACCGAGCGCGAGCCTGACGGACGCAGAGGTGGCCGACGTCATGCAGTACATCCGGCAGCGCATCAACGACACCCTGCGTGGGTCCGCCCTGTTCGAGCCCGGAGACATCCTGACCGGCAACGCGACGTCCGGCGCGGCGTACTTTGCGGGTGCTGGGGGATGCGGCGCGTGCCACTCGCCGACCGGCGATCTCGCCAAGGTCGGGACGCGGTATGGTCCCGTCGATTTGCAGCAACGCATGCTGTTTCCGGTCGCCGCGCGATTCGGTGGACGCGGTGGCGCGCCAAGCCGGACGGCGATCACGGTGACCGTGACGCCGCAATCGGGTCTGCCGATCACGGGACAGCTGATCGAGCAGGACGACTTCTTCGTGAGCCTCCGCGACGCTTCGGGTGTCATGCGGACGATCCGCAGGACGCCGGCGGTCAAGGTGGCCGTCGAGGATCCACTCCGCGCGCACCACGAATGGCTCGACCGCGTCAGCGACGCGGACATTCACAATCTGGTCGCGTATCTGGTGACGCTGAAATGAAACGCGCGTGGCTCTTGTCCGGTCTCGTGTTCGTTGCGGCCTCGGTGCTGAGCGCGCAGGTGGCGCTCGATCCCAAGACGCTTGGCGCGGCGCCGACGACGTCGTGGCCGACATTCAACGGCGACTACTCCGGGCGTCGCTACAGCACATTGGCGCAGATCACGACGACCAACGTGAAGGCGCTGAGCCTCGCGTGGCTGTACGGCGCCCCTGGCGGAGGGCCCATCAAGTCGACGCCGTTGATGATCGACGGCGTGCTGTACTTCACGACGCCCGACCATGCCTATGCCGTGGACGCCCGCACCGGACGCGAGCGGTGGCACTACACGTGGCCGTCGAAGGGCGGCAATCATCTCAGCAATCGCGGCGTCGGCGCGTGGGGCGACACGCTGTACATGGAAACGCCAGACTGCCATCTGGTGGCTTTGAACATGGCGGACGGCGCGAAGAAATGGGACACGCTGATCTGCGAGCCCGAGCGCTTCTATTACGCCTCGACGGCGCCCGTGCTCATCAATGGGCGGCTTATGACGGGTGTGAGCGGCGATGACATGGACAACCCGGGCTATGTGGATGCGCGGGATCCCGCGAATGGCGCGCTGCTCTGGCGTTGGTATGCGGTGCCGCAAAAGAAGGGCGACTTCGGATCGGAGACCTGGCCCAACGAGGACGTGATGAAGAACGGCGGTGGCATGACGTGGCAGCCAGTCACGTACGATCCGTCTCTCGATCTCGTGTTCGTGACGACTGGCAATCCGCAGCCGGTCATCGCCCACAAAAATCGGGCCGGTGCCAACCTCTTCACAGCCTCTATCGTTGCGCTTCACCCGGACACCGGGAAGATGGCGTGGTATTTCCAGGCGTCGCCGCACGACACCCATGACTGGGATGCCACCGAGACGGCCGTGGTGTTCGACGGCGAGATCAACGGTCAGCCGCGCAAACTGATCGCGCAGGCGTCGCGTAACGGCCATTTCTTCGTGCTCGATCGCGCCACCGGGAAGGCAATCGTGTCCACCGAGTTCGTGAAGACGAACTGGTCGACCGGGTACGACGCAGCCGGCCAACCGATTCCGAACGCGGCGAAGATGCCCCAGATCGATGGCACGCTGGTGTCGCCCGATCAGAGTGGCGCCACGAACTGGCAGTCGCCGTCGTTCAGTCCCAAGACCGGCCTTTTCTACGTCAGCGCCTCGCGCGCGTTCAGCGTTTGGTACATCTACGACCCGAGTGACAACCCGGCTGGATGGGGTGGGACCGATCGCGGCGGCTGGGCCGAGACGATGATTCAGGCCCTCGACTACAGGACGGGCAAGATCCGCTGGAGCCACAAGTGGCCGGCGGGCACCGCGAAAGCCGGCATTTTGACCACGGCGGGCAATGTGCTGTTTACATCGGGCTCGGGCGGCATCGAGGCGCTCGACGCGACGAACGGCGAGGCGCTGTGGCACTCGCGCCTCGGCGCTCCATTGACGAACGCCCCAATCACGTACGCGATGGACGGGTTGCAGTACGTCACCGTGGCCGCCGGCGCGAACGTGTTTTCCTTTGTGCTCAACTAGGAGACTGGTCTCCATGAGTGCGGAGACCCGGTCTGCTCAGTACGGTTCGCAGGAGTCCACATGAATCGACGACACTTCCTGGTGGGAACGGCGGCCATGGCAGCCGCGGCATCCGTTCGCGGCCTCGCGAGCCCAAACGATCGCGTCCGGATCGGCGTCGTCGGTTGCGGCGGCCGAGGTCAGAACCACGTGGATGGATGGTCGGCGCTGCCGAACGTCGAGGTCGTGGCGCTTTGCGACGTCGATGAGTCGCATGTCGCTGAGTACGTGAAGAAGATGGAGACCAAAGGCTTGAAAAAGCCTGCGACCTACGTCGACGTGCGAAAACTGCTCGACGACAGGAACGTGGATGCGATTTCCATTGCCACGCCCAATCACTGGCACACGCTGATGACGATCTGGGGCGTCATGGCGGGCAAGGATGTCTACGTCGAGAAACCGTGTTCGCACAACGTCTTCGAGTCGCGGCAGATCGTGGCCGCTGCGCGCAAGTACAACCGGCTCGTGCAGCAGGGCAGCCAGAGCCGATCGTCCCCCGCACTGCGCGAGGCCGTGCAGCGGATGCGCGAAGGTGAGATGGGCGAGATCTACATGGCCCGCGGCCTCTGCTACAAGTGGCGCGACACGATTGGCCACACGCCGGTGTCGGCCGTGCCGTTGGGCGTGGACTACGATCTGTGGACCGGACCCGCGCCGAAGCGGCCGTTCACGAAGAATCGCTTTCACTACAACTGGCACTGGTTCTGGGACACGGGGAATGGCGATCTCGGCAACCAGGGCATCCACGAAGTGGACATCGCGCGCTGGGGACTTGGTGTCACGCATCCCACGAAGGTGAGCGCGATTGGCGGAAAGTTCATGTTCGATGACGACCAGGAGACGCCAAACACATTGACGGTCTCCTACGAGTTCGAAGCGGCCGGGCGCCCGAAGATGATGACCTTTGAAGTACGCCATTGGATGTCGCCGCACGAAGCGGGCATCAACGGCGACAAACCCGGCAACACGATCGGCAACCAGTTCTACGGGTCGAAGGGCTACCTCGTCATCGACAACTACAACAAGTACTACTCGTTCATGGGCAAGGATCAGACGCCTGGGCCGTCGGCCATAAAGGGCGACACGCACTACGCGAACTTCGTCGACGCCGTGCGGAGCCGGAAGCGCGAGGATTTGAACGCGGAGATCGAGGAGGGCGCCCTCTCCTGCAACCTCGTGCACCTGGCGAACGTCAGCTACCGCGTGGGACGCACGTTGCACTGGGACGCGAAGACGCTGACCTGCGTCGGCGATCCGGAGGCCAACGCGATGCTGACGCGCGCGTACCGCGCCCCGTTTACCGTGCCGACCCTCGTGTAGTCGCCAGGGCGCCGTGCGAATGACCCCAGGGCTGTGGATTGGCACCGTCGCCGTCGCCATCCTGTTACTCGTCGTGGGTTTCCGGGTAACGATCCGGAGCCTGCGCCGCTTCGTGCGCGCGTTCTGGCCGCACTAGACCGTCGAAAGGACCGTCGAAACCGGAGTCTTAAGACTCCCGGTGCTACCGGCTGATAGGGACCGCGAGACCCATCGAGTTCAATGAGTCTCCGACGCGGGTGTCGGACCGAGACTACGAGAGAAACAGCTCGTAGGCCGCGTTACCGCGTTCCCGCTGATAGGGATAGCCCAGCGCCGTCAGGAACGCCTCGAACGCAATGTCGTCTTGCGTCGGCACTTCGAAGCCGGCGAGCACCCGGCCGAAGTCTGCGCCGTGGTTGCGGTAGTGGAACAGGCTGATGTTCCAACGACCGCCAAGTTGCTCCAGGAATCGCATCAGCGCGCCGGGACGTTCCGGGAACTCGAAGCGGCAGATCTCCTCGTGCTCGACTTCCGCGCTGCGGCCGCCGACCATGTGGCGCACATGCAGCTTGGCCAGTTCGTTGTCCGTGAGGTTAACGGTTTGGTAGCCGCGGGATCGGAGGAGCTCGCCCATGCTGTCCGCGTCGGCGCGTGACTCCGTTGCGACGCCGACGAAGATGTGCGCGTCGCGACGTCCGTTGAGGCGGTAGTTGAACTCGGTCACCACGCGTCGGCCGATCGCCGCGCAAAACTCGCGGAACGCGCCGGCCCGCTCGGGAATCGTCACGGCGAACAGCGCCTCGCGGGCCTCGCCGATCTCCGCCCGCTCCGCCACGAACCGCAGCCGATCGAAGTTGATGTTCGCGCCGCTCAGCACCGCGGCTACCTTGGCGCCCCGTGTAGCCGTCCGCTCCACCCATCGCCGCATCCCGGCGACGGCCAGTGCTCCCGCGGGTTCCATGATCGAGCGCGTGTCGTCGAATACGTCCTTGATCGCCCCGCAAATCTCGTCGTTCGACACGAGAACAACTTCGTCAACGAGGTCGCGCGCGATCTCGAACGTCTGCGCGCCGACCTCACGAACCGCGACGCCGTCCGCGAAGATGCCGACGTGGTCGAGCGTGACGCGGCGGCCGGCCGCGAGTGACGCATGCATCGCGTTGGCTTCGTGGGGCTCCACCCCGATGATCTTGATGGCGGGCTTCAGCGCCTTCACGTAGCTCGCGATGCCGGCGATGAGGCCGCCACCGCCGACCGGCACGAAAATGGCCGCCACGTCGGGGTCGCCCTGCTGTCGCAGAATCTCGGTGCCGATCGTGCCCTGGCCCGCGATCACGAGCGGATCGTCGAACGGATGCACGAAGACGCGTCCGGTTTCGTGCGCCAATTCGTGGCATCGCACTTGAGCGTCCGAGTAGCTGTCACCGGCCAACTCGACCGTCGCGCCCATCGCGCGCACCGCATCCACTTTGATGGCGGGTGTCGTCTCCGGCATGACGATGACCGCGGTGATTCCGAGGCGCCGTGCGGAGAACGCCACGCCCTGCGCATGATTGCCCGCACTCGCGGTGATCACGCCGCGGGCACGCTCATCGACCGTGAGGTGGGCCATCCGGTTGTAGGCGCCTCGCAACTTGAAGCTGAAGACCGGCTGCAGGTCCTCACGCTTGAACAGAACGGTGTTTCCGAGGCGCCGGGACAGACGCGGTGCCAGGTCGAGCGGAGTCTCGTGCGCCACGTCATACACGCGGCTCGTGAGGATGAGTTTCAGCATCGTAATCAAGGGACCGGGTCCCTTAAGAGACCCGGTCTTGAACACCCACCCCACTCGTTTTTAGGCCAGATTCCCGAGATCAGCTGGCCGACAGGCGGGGCGAGACCGGGTCTCTTAAGGGACCCGGTCTCCTAATATGTCGCGAGCGAGTAGATGTCGTTGAGAATGCCCGCTGCCGTGACCGCCGGGCCGGCGCCGGGGCCGCTCACCACGAGCGGCTCCTTGCGGTACCGGCGCGTCGTGAACGCGACGAGATTGCGCGTGCCCCGCAACGAGCCGATCGGGCTGTCCTTCGCTACGGCCAGCAGCTTCGCCGATACCGACGTCGGCGTCGCGATGACGACGTAGCGGAGGACGCGGCCGCGGGCCGCTTCGCGTTTGGTGCGCGCGGCCCACTCGGCGTCGAGCTCCGTCAGGCGAGCCATGAACTGCGGCAGCGTCAACTTCTGCATCGCGGGTGGCACAAGGTTCTCCGCCACCGCCGCGGGGCCACGGTACCCCATCAGGCGCGCGAGGATCAGCACCTTTCGCGCGGCGTCCTGGCCCGACAAGTCTTCGCGCGGATCCGGTTCCGCGTATCCAAGGTCGACTGCTTCACGCACGGCCTGCGAGAACGGCTTGCCGGACGAGACCGCGGAACCGATGTACATCAGCGTGCCGCTGACGGTCCCCTCGATTCGCAACACCCGGTCGCCCGTCTCGGCGAGCTTGTGGTACGTGTCGATGATCGGCAGACCGGCCCCGACGGTGGCCTCGTACTTGATCTGCCGGCCCGCCGTCTCAGCCGCCTGCATCAGCGCGGCATACGACTCCCAATTGCCGGCGACCGGCTTCTTGTTCGCCATGACGACATCGAATCCGTGGCCGACCGCCGCGCGAAGCAGGTCGCCTGTCTCCTGACTCGTGACGTCCACCAGCACCGGCCTCGACACGGCGTGACTCGCCATCATGGTCAGCGCCTCCGACGAAGACGCAGCCTTGCCACCGAGCGTCGCCAGCAGCGCGCCGCGATCTTTCTCGCGCGCGAGTTCGAGCAGCCGGCGGTTCGACAGCCCGCGCGGTTCGAACACGTAGCCCGATCGATCGAGCAATCCAATCACCCGCACGGCGCGGCCGTTTGGCGTGGCAATCTGATCAGCCAGCGCGCGGCCCACGCGGCCGAAGCCGAGCAGGACCACGTCCGTTCTGGGCTTCGCGAGGGGCCGACCGCCGCCAATCTTCGAAAGCTGAAACGCCGTGTGCACGCGGCGCGCCGCATCGGCGACGTCTGACTCGGCGACCACGAACGAGATGTTCCGCTCCGACGAACCCTGCGCGATGGCGACGACGCTGATCCCGGCGGTGGCGAGCGACGTGAAGACGCGCGCGGCGATCCCTGGGGTGCCGACCATTCCATCGCCCACGACCGCCACGACGGCCATGCCCGGCCGCGCAGAGACGTTGTCGACGAGGCCGCTCGACAACTCGTCCGTGAAGGCGGCACGAATCGCGCGGACGGCGCGGTCGGCCTCGGTCTCGGGCACCGTGAATCCAATCGAACTCTCCGACGACGCCTGGAAGATTGTGGACACCGACAGCCGCTCGGCGTCCACGGCCGAGAACGTTCGCGCCGCAATGCCGTGCACCCCGGCCATGCCCTTACCCGCCACCGTCACGACGGCCTGGTTTCGCACGATGGCGAGCGCCTTGACTGGATGTCCGGGCGCGCCCCGCCGCGCGGAAATCTCGGTGCCGGGCTGAGTCGTGTCGAGGAACGAGCGCACGCGCAACACGATTCGAGTGCCGGCGATCGGAATCAGTGCGCGCGGGTGCAGAACCTTCGCGCCATAGTGCGCGACCTCCGCGGCTTCGCGATGATGCAGTTGCGGAATCAGACGCGCATCCGAGACGAGCCGCGGATCCGCCGTCAGCACGCCCGGCACATCCTTCCAGAGCACCGCCTCTTTCGCGCCAATCGCGCGCGCCAGCAACGTCGCCGTCAGATCCGAGCCGCCTCGTCCCAGCGTCGTCACCGTGCCATCAGGCGCGGCGCCGATGTAGCCAGGGACGATCGGGAGCATCCGCCTGGCCACGAGGGGCCGCAGTACACGACGTGCGCGTCGCGTGGTTTCCGCTACATTGGGCGCGGCTCCGCCGTGGACACCATCGGTGGCGACCACGTTGAGCGCGTCCACGTACGTGGCCTTTACCCGCTTGGACGACAGGACGGCAGCGAGAATCGCGGCCGACAGGCGCTCGCCGCGAGACACAAGCATGTCGCTCGCCCGCGATTCGAGATGCCCGAGCACGCCGACGGCCTCACAGAGATTGCGGAACTCCCGTGCGGCCGCGTCGACCTGCGCCAGCAACGCACGGCGCCCGCGGCCCGACGGAATCAGCTCGTGCACCACGTGGCGATGACGATTCAACAATTCGGCCGCCGTGCGGGCGGCCTGGCGCTCGTCACCGGCCAAGGCCTGGCGCGCGCCGCCGAGCAGCAGGTCCGTGACGCCGGCGAGCGCCGAGCAGACGACCACCAGCGGGCCGTCGTGGGAGGCGATGAGCTCCGCGGCGCGACGGATGGCCGCCGCATCAGCCAGCGACGCGCCGCCGAACTTCCAGACGGCCAGCGGCGCGCGAGCCGCGCGTCGGGGCGTGGTCGTCATCGTCGCGCGCCCTCGGGCGCCTTCGTGGCCGCGTCGATGGCGCGGCGCACCGCGTCGTAGTCATTCGGGAGTTCGGTCGGCGGGTTCGCGTATCGACGCTGACCCATGGCCGCGTCCTTCGTGTGATACGCGATCTTGAAATCCGTAAACTTGAGGCCCGTCGCGGTCGAGATCACGACGACACGATCCGATCGCTTCACGTCGCCCCGGGCGACGAGCTTCTCGAGCGCGGCCAGGGCCACGCCGGTGTGCGGACAGTTGAACAGGCCCGTCATGTCGGCCCGTGCGGCGGCCTCGGCCAGCTCCGTTTCGCTGGCCTGCTCCACGATGCCGTTGTAGCGCTGCAGCGTGTTGATCGCTTTTCGAATGGACACGGGATTGCCGATGCGGATCGCGGAGGCGAGCGTGCTGGCCGCAGTGATTGGCTCGAAGTGCCAGTTGTTCGTGTACGCGCGATAGAGTGGGTTCGCGGCTTCGGCCTGTGCGACAACGATGCGCGGACGCTTGTTGATGAGGCCGAGATCCAGCATCAGATCGAAGCCCGCGCCGAGGGCGCTCACGTTGCCCAGGTTGCCGCCGGGAATGATCACGACGTCAGGAACCGTCCAATCGAACTGCTGGACGATTTCAACCGAAATGGTCTTCTGTCCCTCGATGCGGAGGCTGTTCATGGAGTTGGCGAGGTATACGCCCTCCTCCTGCACCAGCCGCTGAACAATCTTCATGCACCCGTCGAAGTCCGTGTCGATGGCAAGCACCCGCGCGCCGTTGGCGAGGGGCTGCACGAGCTGCGCCGGCGTCACGAGACCGCGGGGCAGGAACACGATGGCGGGAATGCCGGCGGCCGCCGCGTACGCGGCCAGCGCCGCTGACGTATCACCCGTGGAGGCACACGCGACCGCACGGACGCCCGCGCCGTCGGCAATCATCTGCTTGACGACGGAGACGAGCACCGTCATGCCGAGATCCTTGAAGGATCCCGTGTGCGAATTCCCGCACATCTTCACCCAGAGATCGTCGAGACCCAGTTCGCGGCCGTAGCGCTCGGCCCAGAACAGATTCGTCCCGCCTTCGTCCATGGACACGATGTTCTCGTTGCGGAGCTCGGGACAGACCCATTCCTTCTTGCCCCACACGCCGGACCCGTACGGCCAGTCCGTGCGCTTGTAACGATCCTCGAACACGCGCATCCACGCGCCGGGGCTCTTCTGTTTGAGGGATTCGACGTCGTGCGCGACCTGAAGCAGGTCGCCGCACACCGGGCAGTTGTAAATGGCCTGCCAAATCGAGTGATCGCCGGGGCAGCCAGAGGCGCAACGGAAAGCGGCGTGATAGGTGCTCATCGGTGGGCCACGGCCTTGGGAGCGACGGCCGCCTCGAAGTCGGCCAGCGAGCGGCCGATGTTGATGGGTTGGACGGTCTTACCGGCGAGCACCTCGACGGTCTTGTAGCCGTTGCCGGTGACGCAGATGACGATCGACTCGTCGCGCGGGATGATGCCGCGATCGATCAGTTGCTTGGTCGCGGACACGGTCACGCCGCCCGCAGGCTCCGTGAAGATGCCCTCGGTCTCAGCCAGCAGCTGAATGCCGGCGATGATGTCGTCCTCCTCGACCATCGCGGCGTTGCCGCCGGTCGCCCGCAGCGCGCGAATGACCTGGAAGCCATCGGCCGGGTTGCCGATCGCGATGGATTTCGCGATGGTCTTCGGCTTGACGGGATCGGGGAACTCCTCACCCTTCTCGAACGCCTGCACGACGGGCGCGCATCCGGCGGCTTGGGCCGCGTAGATCTTCGGCAGGTCGCCCTCGACGAGCCCGACCGTCCTGAACTCGTCAAAGCCCTTGAGAATCCGCGGCAGCAGTGTCCCGCCGGCCACTGGGGACACCACGTGCTTGGGAAACGTCCAGCCGAGCTGCTCGGCGATCTCAAAGCCGTAGGTCTTCGCGCCTTCCGCGTAGTACGCACGAAGATTGATGTTTGCGAAGCCCCAGCCGTACTGATCCGCCACCTGCGTGCACAGCCGGTTCACATCGTCGTAATTCCCACGGACGGCAATCACCCGCGGGCGATAGACCGCGGCGCCAGCGACCTTGCCGGCTTCGAGATCGTCCGGGATGAAGACCGAACATGAAAGGCCGAGCCGCGCGGCGTGCGACGCGACGCTGCCGGCGAGGTTGCCCGTGGACGCGCAGGCGAACTCCGTGAAGCCGAGCTCGACGGCTCGCGTCGCCGCCACGGACACGACGCGATCCTTGTAAGAGCAGGTCGGATGGTTGACCGAGTCGTCCTTGACGTAGAGTTCCCGGACGCCGAGGCGCTTGGCCAGCCGGTCGGCCTTGACGAGCGGTGTGAAGCCGGAGTGCAGGCCCGTTCGCGGCTCACCTTCGATGGGCAGCAACGCGCGGTAGCGCCAGATGCTGCGCGGCCCACGCTCGATGCTCTCGCGCGTCATGCCCCGTTTCACCGTGTCGTAGTCGAAATGACACTCCAGCGGGCCCATACACTTGTCGCAGACGAAGAGCGCACTTGCGGGAAACTCGGCGTGGCACATGTGGCAGCGAAGGATGAAGTTCATGATGCAGTCCTGACAGGTACCTCGGGTTGATGTGCGGATAACGTGCGAACGGTGCAGGGGACGCGCAGACGCGCGTAGATTTCTGAGAGCAGGGCCGCGGCCTCGAGGTGACGGTCGCTGGCCAGCACGGCAATGGACGGACCGGCGCCACTCAAATATGCGCCGAGCACGGCCGGGTGATCGAGGGCCAGCGCGTCGGCCAGGCCGGGGACGAATTGCTGGCGCGCCGGCTGATGCCAGCGATCGCGCAAGGCTTCGTGCAGGTCTTCGTAGGCGCCTGTTTCGAGCGCCCGCACGAGCAGCAGTGCGCGCTGAAGATTGAATACCGCGTCGTGCAGCGAGATCTGCGGCGGCAGGACCTTGCGTGCGAAGGCTGTCTCGAGCTCGGCTTCAGGCGTGGCAATGACGAAGCGGAGTTCGTCGGGCCATCGCCACGCCTGCGTCGAGATCCGGCCATCGTCGTGCTGACAGCTGAGGGTGATGCCGCCAAGGAGCGCGGCAGCCGCGTTGTCCGGATGGCCCTCGATGCCGGACGCAATCTCCATCAGGTCGCCAATCGCCCGGGGTGACGTGGCGGCTTCGTACAGGCGCATGCCCGCGACCGTGGCGGCCGCGCTGCTGCCGAGACCCGCGCGCATCGGGATGTCACTCGTCACCTCGACGCGCAGGCCGGGCACGGGATCCCCGAAGCGCGCCAGGGCCGCGCGGAAGCCCGTCGCGATGCGGTTCTCGCCCGACGGGGCTCCGCCGCCGGCGAAGTGCATGTCCAGGACGTGCGGCTGCCCCGGCAGGACATCGACGACCCGGACCGTCAGGTACACGGTCACCGCGACGGACAACGCGTCGAATCCCGGCCCCAGGTTGCTGGTGGAGCCCGAGACGACGATTTCCGTGCCCCTCGCGATACTCCTCCGCTGTCCCATGTCTTCTCCGGCGCCAACCGGCGCCCGGTCAAAAAAAAAGCCGGCCCTCTGTCGAGGCCGGCGGGCGCTGCCACTCTGTGATGGTTCGAACTACTGCTGAACCAGAGCCACAACACCACCGGCCGGGATGCTCCGCTTCGTGCGCATCCGCGTCATCGTGCCCGTGGTGATTTGAGTCGCCATAAACCACAAAAGTATAGGTCGGGTGGGGGGAGGCAGGCAAATAGCGGACTCTGAGAGTCCGGGTGTAGCACTTCCACACCCGGTCTCTTAGACTGTTCGCGTGCTTGCGCCCGCAACGTTCGACATTTCTGTCGATCCATCCCTTGCCGTCGCCGGCGCCGGCGAATTGTGCGTCACCCGTGTGAATGCCAGAAGCGTCGTCACGCGCGCGCGGGCGACGAGCCCGCTCAAGCTCCTCACGCCACGCAATCACGGACGGGCCGCCTGGGTGTTCACCTCGACCTACGGGGGTGGCCTCGTGGATGGCGATGCCATCGCGCTCGATATCGAGATCGGCGACGGCGCGTCGGCGCTGCTGTCGAGTCAGGCGTCGACGAAGGTGTATCGATCGCCTCGCGGGTCGAGCACGTTGCTCCTCGGGCGGGTGGGGCGCGGCGCGCTGCTGGTGGTCCTGCCCGATCCGGTCGTGTGCTTCGCGGGGTCGAGCTACCGGCAGTCGCAACAGTTCGATCTCGCGTCGGATTCCGCGCTCGTGTGTCTCGACTGGATGACGTCGGGCCGGCGTGCCCGCGGCGAACGTTGGGCGTTCGATGCCTACCGCACCCGCCTCGCGATTCGCGTCGACGGCGATGTGGTCTGCTACGACGCGATGACGTTGGACGCCGCGGACGACGCGCTGGCGGAGCGCTTCGGTCGGTTTGATGTGCTCGCCACCGTCGCCATCGTCGGCCGCGCATTTCGTGAACCGTGCGACCGCTTGCTTGCCGCTACTGCGACGCGCGCCGTCGAGCGTACCGCCGACATGCTCATCGCCGTGGCGCCGCTGACCGACGCCGGTGTGCTCCTACGCATCGCCGGCCGGACGGTCGAAGACGTCGGCCGCGTCATCCGTGGCGCGCTGGACTTTCTGCCCGCAGTCCTCGGTGACGATCCGTGGACGCGCAAATGGTGACCTCATGCATCTGACGCCTCGTGAACTCGACAAGCTCGTGCTGCATCAGGCTGGTGTGCTGGCGCAGAAGCGCCTGGCGCGCGGTCTGCGGCTCAACTACCCGGAGGCGGTGGCGCTCATCGCGACGCAGTTGCTCGAGTTCATTCGGGATGGCCGCAGTGTGGCCGAGCTCATGGATCTGGGACGCCAGCTGCTGGGCCGCGCGGATGTCATGGACGGCGTGGCCGACATGATCGACGAGGTCCAGGTCGAAGGCACGTTTCCCGACGGCACCAAGCTCGTCACCGTCCATCACCCGATCGTCGCCGAGCGTGGCGATCGCGCGCTGGCCCTCTACGGCAGCTTTCTCGACGGCCTTGCGAAGGATGGAGCCTTCGTCGGCAAACCGGCCTCGCCAGTTGACGGGGCTCCCGGGGCCTCAGTCGCGGCGGATGGCACGATCGAGCTCAACGCGGGTCGTTCGCACATGGCCCTGGCAGTGACCAACACGGGCGACCGCCCGATTCAGGTGGGCAGCCACTATCACTTCGTCGAAACGAACACCGCGCTCATCTTCGATCGCGCGTCGTCGTACGGCCTGCGCCTCGATATTCCTGCCGGTACGGCCGTGCGGTTCGAGCCCGGTGAGACGAAGACCGTTCAGCTGGTGGCGATCGCCGGCGACAAGGTGATTCGCGGCGGCATAGGGCTGGCGAATGGACCAGTGACTGATGAGACGCGACGGCGGCTGGCGGCTGTACCCCGGACCTGAAGGTCCGGGGCTCCACGGACTGAGAACGCGGAGCCGAACTCCAGAACCTAGAACCTAGAACCGGAACCCCAGAACCCAGAACCCCAGAACCCGGAACCTCCTGATGCCCCACCTCATCAATCGTCGTCACTACCTCGACATTTACGGTCCCACGACCGGTGATCGCGTCTGTCTCGGTGACACCGGCCTCGTCGCGGAGGTCGAGAGTGACGCGACCGTGTATGGCGACGAGTGCAAGTTTGGTGGCGGCAAGGTGTTGCGCGACGGAATGGGGCAGGCGAGCGGTGTGTCCGAGGCCGATGCCCTCGATTGCGTCATTACCAACGCGCTGATTATCGACTGGACCGGTGTGCGGAAGGCCGATGTCGGTATCAAGAACGGGCGCATTGCCGGGATCGGCAAGGCGGGTAATCCCGACGTCATGGCGGGCGTCACGCCCGGGATGGTCGTGGGCGCCACGACCGAGGCCATTGCCGGTGAAGGGCAGATCCTCACCGCGGGCGGCATCGATTCGCACATTCACTACATCTGCCCACAGCAGGTGTACGACGCGCTGGCGAGCGGTGTCACGACGTTCATCGGCGGTGGCACGGGGCCGGCGACGGGCACGAACGCCACGACCTGCACGCCCGGCTCGCGACACATCGAGCTGATGCTGCAGGCGACCGACACGTTGCCGATGAACTTCGGGTTTCTCGGCAAGGGCAACTCGTCCTTGCCCGCGGGCCTCGACGAGCAGATTCGCGGCGGCGCCATCGGCCTGAAGCTGCACGAGGACTGGGGCTCGACGCCCGCGGCCATCGACTGCTGCCTGTCGGTGGCGGATCGGTACGACGTGCAGGTGGCCATTCACACCGATACGCTCAACGAATCGGGCTACGTCGACGATTCCATCGCCGCGTTCAAGGGGCGCACGATTCACACCTACCACACGGAGGGCGCCGGTGGCGGACACGCGCCGGACATCATCCGTGTGTGCGGCGAGTCCAACGTGCTTCCGAGCTCGACGAATCCGACAAGACCGTACACCGTCAATACGCTCGACGAGCACCTGGACATGCTGATGGTGTGTCACCACCTCGACAAGAACATCCCGGAGGATGTGGCGTTCGCTGAGAGCCGCATCCGCGGCGAGACGATTGCGGCCGAGGACGTCCTGCACGACCTCGGTGCGATCAGCATGATGTCGAGCGACAGTCAGGCCATGGGGCGGGTGGGTGAAGTCATCTGCCGCACATGGCAGACCGCGCACAAGATGCGCGCCGAGCGCGGAAAGCTGGCCGGCGAACAGGGCGCCAATGACAATCTGCGCATTCGCCGCTACATCGCCAAATACACGATCAATCCCGCGCTGACGCACGGTGTGGCGCACGAAATCGGCTCGGTCGAGGTCGGGAAACTCGCGGACCTCGTGCTCTGGAAGCCGGCATTCTTCGGCGTCAAGCCCGAGCTCGTGATCAAAGGCGGGTTCATCGCGTGGGCGCAGATGGGTGACCCGAACGCGTCGATTCCGACGCCGCAACCGCTCATGATGCGCCCCATGTTCGGCGCCTATGGCCGCGCCACCGGTGCGACGTCGCTGGCGTTCGTGTCGTCGGCCGCCCGCGACGCCGGCGTCGGCGAGCGCTATGTCCTCACCAAGCGCGCGACGGCCGTCAAAGGCTGCCGCACCATCGGCAAGCGCGACATGAAGCTCAACGATGCGCTGCCGGTGATCCGCGTCGATGCGGAGACGTACGTCGTGACCGCGGATGGGGAGGAGATGAGAGCGTCACCGGCGGTCGTGTTGCCGCTGGCCCAGAGATACTTTCTGTTCTGAAGAGACCGGGCAGAGCGACACTCGTTCACGTCAGCGTCCGTACTTCGCGGTGAACGTCGCCGTCCCGAGACTGTTCGCGCGCGTATTGAAACCGACGAGGGCGCCGCTCGAGTCGGCGGTGACGTCGATCGTGTCCACCTTCAGCGCGAAGAGCGTGAAGACGTACCGATGCGCGGGGCCGGGTGGTGGGCAGGGGCCGCCGTAGCCAGGCGCGCCGAAATCGGTTCGCGATTCGAGAGCACCGGCCGGCATCTTCGGCGTCCTGCTCGCGCCGGCCGGAATGCCAGTCGTCGCCGGGGGAATGTTGGCAACAACCCAGTGCCAGAAGCCGGAGCCCGTGGGCGCGTCGGGGTCGAACATGGTGAGCACGAAGCTCTTGGTGCCCTGTGGTGCACCGCTCCAGACCAACTGCGGTGACACGTTGCCGCCGGTGCAACCGAAGCTGTTGAAGACCTGCGGGAGCGCGATCGTGCCGGTCTTGATGTCCGGACTCGACAGCACGAATCCCTTGGTCTGGGCAGAGGCCGGAGCCAGTGCCCCGATCGTCAGCAGCGCGAGCAGGGATAGCGAGGTACGCATGACGCAAGACTCCTTCAAAGACGATCGAGCCGCTCGGACCATGAACGAACTCACGCGAGCCAATTTACGGAAAATGCCACGGAAGCGCCAGCCGGCACCGGGCGCCATCGGGGCTGACCGCGGCGCCAACTTCGAGGGCGCGTGATGCCTGCACCCTTTTCCGAATGGCTTGTCTGGCAGTTGGCGGACTCGGCGTTCCCGACCGGGTCGTTTGCGCACTCGTTTGGCCTCGAGGCGGCGCACCAGCAGGGTGAGGTCCCAGACGCCCCGGCGCTGCGCGCATTCTTGCGCGGGAGCTTGCTGCAGGCGGGGCACGGCGTCATGCCGCTCGTCAACGCCGCGTATCGATCCCCTGAGCGATTCCCGGATCTGGATCGACTGGCGAACGTGTTTCTCACGAACCCCGTCGCCAACCGCGCCAGCCGCGTACAGGGCCGGACGCTGGTGGCGACGTGTGCGCGCGTGTGGCGCGGTGATGCGATTGCCGCATTCGATCGAACCGCCCGCGCCGGCTATGCGCACCTGGGCCCGGTCACGGGTGTGGCGCTTCGCCACGTCGGCGCGCCGCTGTGGGTCGTCCAGCGTCTGGTGCTGTACCTCGCCGCCCGAGGCGTGCTGTCGGCCGCGGTTCGCCTGGGCATCGCCGGCAGCTACGAAGTGCAGCGGATCCAGGCTGAGTCCGCTCCGGAGATGGATCGCGTGCTCGCCCGATGCGCGCAGTTCGACGAGGGGGATCTCGCGCAGCCCTCTCCGCTCATCGATCTGCTGCAGGCCGGGCACGATCGGCTGTACTCACGCCTCTTTCAATCCTGAGGACCCATGCACCGCCACTCGCACAATCGCGACCGTGACCACGACCCGGACACGCCAGGACGGTTTCATGAGCGTCCCGCACCGATCGCGCGCGACTACCACGAACGCGCCTTCACGATCGGCATCGGCGGCCCGGTGGGGAGCGGCAAGACTGCGCTCCTTCTGGCTCTTTGCCGGCTCTTGCGTGACGACTACAACCTCGCCGTCGTCACGAACGACATCTTCACGAAGGAAGACGCCGAGTTCCTCGTGCGCAACGAGGCCCTCGCGCCCGAACGGATTGCCGCCGTCGAAACCGGCGGCTGTCCGCACACGGCGGTACGCGACGATGTGAGTCAGAACCTGGATGCGCTGCAGCAGTTGATGGACAGGTTCCAGCCGCAGTTGTTGTTCGTCGAGAGCGGCGGCGACAATCTCGCGGCGCAATTCAGCCGTGAGCTCGCGGACTACACGATCTACGTCATCGACGTGTCCGGCGGCGACAAGATCCCGCGCAAGGGCGGTCCGGGCATTACCCAGTCGGACTTGCTCATCATCAACAAGACGGACCTCGCGTCCCTCGTACGCGCCGACCTCGGCGTCATGGGACGGGACTCGAGAAAGATGCGCGGCGACGGTCCGTTCGTCTTCGCGCAAGTCCTGCACGGCGTCGGCCTGAGGGAGATTGCGGATCGCGTCCTCGGGTCGTGGCGCGCGGCAACGGGCGTGTCCGCGACCTAACGGGCCCGGGCCGTCCGACCATTTGAATCGTCCGTGGAACCCGGGACTTTCAGGTTCGGGCTGCTTCAGGCCCGTCCGAGGCGCGCAGCTGGAGCTGGTCGCCCACTGCCAGTCCGGTGCGCTCGATAGTTCCGGCTGGTAATTCAATCACCGCAAATGCCCCCAGGGCCGCGCTCAAACGATTGCGCACCATGGAGCGACGCAGCTTGATGACGCGTCCGTCCCGTTTCGCGTAGACGACATCGATGGCGAACTGCATCCCGAACGTATGCACAGCGCCCGAGGGCATGAGCACGAGCGCGTCTCCCTCGGCCAGACCGGTACGGCCCAGAAGGCCGCGTCTGCGCGATTGGGCGTCGAACGCGCCCTCGATCCGCGTGGCGATCGGCCGCGCGAGACGTCCCGCGACGAGGTGCCATGTCCCGGCTGAGGTCAGCATCGACGTGAGGAAATGCGGGGGCCGCGCCACGGGCTGAGTCTACAGGCGCCGCCGTTCGGTCGTTGCATGGGCGACACCAGCAGACTACGCTAGACCCCTCATCGCTTCTCCCGCCCCCTGAGCTTCCCCAGGCTCTCCTGAGAGGAAGCTCGCGCTGTGAAACTTGACAGTTCCACGCCCCAAGCAGTCCTGCGTGACAGGTTGGCCTCGGGCGCGAACGCGGCAGGCGGTTGGGGCTACTACCCGGGAAAATCCAGTCGGCTCGAGCCCACCTGCTGGACGTTGCTGGCGCTCGGCGAAGCACCGGGCGACGCGGCAGCGCCGCACGCGGCGTTTCTGACGAGCGCGTCGCAATCCACGGGCTGGCTTGTCGAGGATGCGAGCTGGCCGATCAACGTCGCCTTCAACGCGCTCGCGGCCTTCACGTGGTCGGTACGCTCGCGCTTCGTCGCGCCTGCGGATCTGCAGCGGCTGCTCGCGGTCCTTGTCACGACCAAGGGTGTGCAGGCGCCGCAGACCAGCACGTCTGCGCAGAACAACAGCCTTCAGGGATGGCCATGGGTCGAGGCCACCTTCAGCTGGGTCGAGCCCACCGCGTGGGCGCTGCTGGCGCTGAAGCACGCGCGGCGCGCCGGCACCGCGCCGCCCGGTGCGGACGCCCGGATCGCCGAGGCCGAGCGTCTCTTGATCGATCGTGTGTGCCGTGATGGGGGCTGGAATTACGGCAATGCGGCCTTGATGCACCAGGACTTGCGGGCCTACGTCCCGACGACGGCGATGGCGCTGCTGGCGCTTCAAGACCGGCGCGACGATCCAACGGTAGCCCGCGGTCTCGCGTATATCGAGACGCGATGGCGCGAAGAAGTCTCCGCGACCGCCATGGGCTTGGCCTTGATCTGTCTCGACGTGCACGGCCGCAGCGTGGCGTCGCTCGAAGCGCGGCTGATCGCCTTCCTGCC
>JBDTNQ010000063.1:0-25906 GCA_039933635.1 Acidobacteriota bacterium | reverse complement strand
GCCCCATCACTGGGAACAGGACGAGATCTCGTTCGGATGCCAGCTCGCAGACAAACTGGGCCTGGCCTTGATGACCCGCAGCCGACTCGAGGTCGAAGCACAGCTGCGCAGGAGCGAGTCGCAACTGGCTGAAGCGCAGGCGGTCGCCCACGTCGGCAGCTGGCAGTACGACCTGGTGAACGACGTCCTGACGTGGTCGCTCGAAACGTATCGGATTCTGGGCGTCGACCCCGCCACGTTCCACCCGACTTACGACCATCTGATGGAACGGATTCATCCGGATGATCTCGCCGGTTTCGAGCTCGCGTACAAGGCCGCCATTGCCGGCCGGAAGGACTACACCATCGCGCATCGTGTGGTGCTGGGCGACGGCCACGTCAGGTCCGTCCTCGAGCGCGGCCGCATCGCCTGCGACGAGACGGGCCGGGCTGTGAGGACCACGGGCACAATCGAGGACGTCACGGACCGGAAGCGCGATGAAGACGCCCTGCAGTTCGGCCACGCCCTGCTGACGTCGCAGATGGAGACCTCTCCCGACGGCATCATCGTCGTCGACAGCCTCGGAAAGATCATCTCCGTCAACCGGCGGTTCGCCGACCTGTGGCACTTCACACCGGACCACCTGCTGGGTGCCGACGCGGGGCCAATCCTCGAGAGTATCGCGTCGGGCACCAAGGACAGGGAGTCGTTCCTCGAGCGTGTCCGGCATCTCTCCGCCCACGCCGACATGTCGAGTCGCGACGACATCGAGACGACCGACGGCCGCTTCATCGAACGGCACTCATCGGTTCTGCGGACACCGGCGGGACAGGTTCTGGGCCGGGTCTGGTACTTCCGCGACATGACGAAGCATCGCCAGTCTGAAGCCGACATGTTGTACACGACGCGGCATGACGGGCTCACAGGGTTGGCGAACAGGCTCGTGTTCGTCGATGCCATCCGGCAGGCAGCCGCCCGGACGACACGCGGCGAGGACTCCTTCGCCGTGTTGTATCTCGATCTCGATCACTTCAAGGACGTGAACGACACGCTTGGCCATCCGATTGGCGACCATCTGCTCCGCACCGTCGCCCAGCGGCTGCAGGCAGCTGCTCGCACGACGGATACGGTCGCGCGCTTCGGCGGAGACGAGTTCGCGGTGATCACACCCGACATCAGTCAGCCGGTGGATGCGGCGGTGGTGGCCGACAGACTGGTCAAGACCCTGAGAGAGCCGTTCATGATTCAGGGGAACGAGATTCGAATCGGCGCGACCATTGGCATCGCCGTGGCCGGCGCGGAAGATGGGGACCCGGAGAAGCTGCTTGCGCATGCGGATGTGGCGCTCCATCGGGCCAAGTCGGAGGCGCGCGGCGCGTACTGCTTCTTCACCGACGCGATGGACGTCGAGGTACGGACGCGGGTGACCCTGTTGGCCGAGTTGGGCAAGGCGATCGCGGCGAACGAAATGTTCCTGCTCTACCAGCCTCAGATCGAACTCGATACCGGCCGCATCACTGGCATCGAAGCGCTCGTCCGATGGCGCCACCCCGTGCGCGGCGTGCTGACGCCGGACATCTTCATTCCCGCGGCCGAGGAGAGCGGCCTTATCGTCGGGCTCGGCGAGTGGGTGCTCCGCGAGGCGTGTCAGCAAGGCAAGAGGTGGCTCGACGCGGGGATTCCACCCATTTCGATTGGTGTCAACGTGTCGGCCGCGCAGTTCAAGGCGGCGCTCGAACTGGAAACGTCCATTATCGCGGTCCTCGCAGACACTCAGTTGCCGGTGAGCCAGCTCGAACTGGAATTGACGGAGACGGTGTTGATGGTCGCGTCGCGCGAATACGGCGGCGTGCTCACCCGCCTGCGCGCGCACGGGATCCGCCTGGCGATCGACGACTTCGGCACGGGGTATTCCTCGCTCGACTACCTGAGGCGGTTCCCGGCTGACCGGATCAAGATCGCCCAGGCGTTCGTCGCGCAGCTGCCGATCGGCACCGGGAGCGAGGCCATCGTGAAGGCCACCATCGGTCTCGCGCGAGAACTCGGGATCGCCGTCATTGCCGAGGGCGTGAGTTCCCTCGAGCAGCTGGACGTCCTCAAGCGCTGGGGATGCCGCGCCGCGCAGGGCTTCTACTTCGCCGAGCCGCTGGCAGCCGACGCGATCGAGCCCCTCCTCCGGGCGGGGATCATCCTGCCGTCGGCGCCGGTGGGATCGTGACCCGGCCTTCGCGGAGCTGACTTCATGAGAGACACGTGGCAGGCCCTGACCCCCTCGGCCGGTATCGTGGTGACGACCGACCCGCAGGGCACAATCGTCGGGGTGGTGGAGGACGGCCTCGGGCTGGCGTCTGGACTCACGGCGGGACGTCCACTTGCCGATGCGATCGCCTCACTCAGCATGACCCACGACGATCAGGCGCGCCGATCGGCCACACGTTTCATGGACACGTTGCGCGCCGAAGGTTTCGCACTCGACTGGGAACTGCCGATCGTGGTCCGGGGGCGCCAGACGGTCGTCAAATTCAGCGGCGGCGCGACCAACGACGGACTGCTGATTGTCGGCCAAACGAATCGCTCGGGCGTCCGGCGCCTGTTCGACGAGCTCGGCCGAGTCAACAACGAGACGATCAACGCCCTGCTCACGGCGGTGCGGCAGGCAGCCGTAGCCTCTCATTCGAGGAACGAACGGGACGACGAGTTCCTGACCGAACTGAACCGCGCCAACAGCAGCGTGCTCACCGCCCAGCGCGAGCTGGCGCGGAAAAATGACGTCCTCAGCCAAACGAATGGCGCGCTCGAAGCGGCGCACACAGCGCTCGAGAAGAAGCAGGCCGATCTGGAAAAGGCCAACGCGCGGCTCGATGCCCTGGCGACGATCGACGGCCTGACCGGCGCCAAGAACCGGCGCGCCTTCGACGAGGTGCTCGACTCGGAGATGGCGCGGAGCAACCGCTATCCTGCGCCGCTCTCCCTCGTGCTGCTCGACGTGGACAAATTCAAGCTGTACAACGACCGTTTCGGACACCTCGCGGGTGACGACACACTCAAAGCCGTCGTGCGGTTGCTCAGCGCCCACACTCGCCAGACGGAGTCCGTCGCGCGCTACGGCGGCGAGGAGTTCGTGATCGTGATGCCACACACGACCGCCGAGGGAGCGACAGCCGCTGCCGAACGTCTCCGTCAAATCATCGCCTCGGCGGAGTGGCCCTCGAGTCCGGTGACGGCCAGCTTCGGCGTGGCGACGGTGGCAGCAGGCATTCGGACATCCACGGCATTGATTGCAGCGGCGGATCGCGCGCTCTATGCATCCAAAGCGCGCGGTCGCAACACGGTCACCCACGTCGCCAGCCTGACCGATCCGGACCTGGCCGTGCCCGTGCCCGTTGTGTCCGCCGCGAGCTGAACGCGACCTGCCTGCCGGACCTCCAGGCGCCTTTTTGGTGCGTTTGGGCCTTGTGCAGTATCGAACAGACAGCCCTTCAGCCTGCCGGTATCGTCGATTCAACTCGTCGTGGAGACGTCCAGTCCAATGCGCAAGGCGCCCCGCTGGCGTGCGATTTGGGTCTGTTGTCTGTCGTCCCGGGTCGTCTGAATTGGTCGGCGGCGCAGCTTCGACGCGCTATCTGCAGCCTTTGGGGAGTGAACCAGTCATGAAGAAACTCATTCGGCGTTTTGTCGGCGAAGAAATCGGCCAGGATCTGATCGAATACGCGTTTCTCGCCGTGTTTATTGCATTGGCGGTCACCGTCGCCCTGACCGCGGTCGGTTCCGCCATCAACACCCAGTTGACCAACATCAGCAACCAGGTGTCCGGCACGTAGTTCGCCCCGAACCGCGGGGCGGCAGCAGCGAATGCCGTTCCGCGATTCAGAGCCGTACCCGCGCTCTGACGTCTGATGATGGATGCTGCCCGCATCGCCGCGATCGCGATCGTCCTCGCCGGGGCGCTCACCGACATCCGCTCCTATCGAATACCGAACTCCCTGACGCTCGCGGGAGCGGCGCTCGGATTGATGTTTCAGGCATGGATCGGCGGCCTGCCCGGGTTGGGGCACGGCGCAGCTGGATGGCTCGTCGGCGTCGCGATGTTCCTGCCGCTGTTTCTGGCTGGCGGCATGGGCGCTGGAGACATCAAGTTGCTCGGCGCCGTCGGGGCATGGCTTGGACCAATGGGCGCGGTCTGGTGCGCGTTGTTCTCCGTGATGGCCGGCGGGATTCTGGCGCTGATCGTGGGAGCTCGGCACGGATATCTCGGAAAGGCGTTCGCGAATCTATGGCACTTGATCGCTTTCTGGCGGCCCGCCGGCAGCACGGCACGGCCGCGACTCACGCTCGAGCACGCGCCGGGTCCGCGCCTGCCATATGGCGTCGCGATCGCCGTCGGTACGTGTGCGGCGGTGTGGCTGAAGTAGGACAAGGGCGGTTGGTCCAATGACTCGCAATGTCCGCACGATCCTGGTTCTGGGCGGCGCGCTGGTGCTGGCCGCCGGGTCCACGTACCTCGTCTACCGGACCATTCAGAGCCGCCCCACGAAGGAAGTCGAAATCGCCCGCGCGTTTGCTGTGGTCGCCGCCCATCAGCTGCCCCTGGGAACGATGCTCGCGGAGCCCGACGTCAAGCTCGTCCCCTGGCCCGCCGCCAACATGATCCCGGGCGGACTCACGAAGATCGAAGAAGCCGTCGGGCGCGGCGTGATCTCACCGGTCTCCGAAAACGAACCGCTCACCGGTAACAACCTCGCTTCGAAGCTGGCCGGCGCAGGGTTGCCACCGACGATTCCGCAGGGCATGCGGGCGATTTCGGTGCGCGTGAACGAAGTGATCGGCGTCGCCGGGTTCGTGCTGCCAGGCACGCGCGTGGATGTCATGGCCATCCTGCAGGACGGCAACAACGGCAGTCTCGCGCGCGTGGTCGTGAGCAACGTCCAGGTTCTCGCCACGGGTACCAAATACGATCAGGATGTCGCCAAAGAAGGCCAGGCCATCCCGTCGACGGTGGTCACCTTGCTCGTCCACCCCGACGACGCGGAACGCGTGGGCCTGGCGTCGAACCAGGGACAGATCATGCTGACCCTCCGCAATCCGCTGGATGTGGAGGTGACGACGTCATCGGGCACGCGTACCGCCAATCTGGCTTCTGGCGGTGTCATCGCGCCGATCGTCGCGGCACCAGTCCCGGCCGCGCGAATCGCGACGCCGCCCCCGGCTGCCGCGGCCCCTCCCCCACCGAAGATCTACTCCGTGGAAGTCATCCGTGGCGCCAAACGCACGGAGGAGACCATCAAGTGAAGGCGCTGGGCTTCGTTCGGGCTGCCTGTTTCTGCGTTGTCGTGATCGGCGCCGTCGTGCTGACCGCTCAGACCCCGACACCTGTCACGACCCCGCCAGCATCGCCGGCGATGCCGAACGTGACGTTGACCGTGGGGCGCTCGCTCGTGCTGCCGCTGGGATTCAACATCACCAGGGTCGCGATCACCAACCCCGCCATTGCCGACGCCACCGTTGTGACGCCCCGCGAGATCCTGCTCGACGGCAAGTCGCCAGGCACGGTCAGTCTGATTGTGTGGGGCGCAACCGAGCGGTCGCAGTACGACGTGGTGGTGGATCCGGGCGTGACGGTCCTGCAGCGCCAGCTGCAGACGCTGTTTCCCGGTGAAGACATCCAGGCGAGCGAAACCGTCGACTCGGTGATCCTGATGGGTCGAGCGTCGACCAACAGCGTCATGCTCCGCGCCGGAGAAATTGCGGGGGCCCTCGCGCCGAAGGCGAAGGTCACCAACCTGCTTCAATTGCCGGGCGGCAACGAGAACCAGCAGGTCCTGTTGCAGGTGCGCATCGCCGAGGTGAATCGGCGGGCCCTCAGCGAACTCGGCGCCAGCATGTTCACGGGCGGGACTGGATTCAAGAACGTGATCGGCCGCAGTACCACCGAGCAATTCCCCGCGCCCACCTTCGACAAACTGACGACGACGCGGGACGACACCGGGTTGACGGGATCATCCGGTGACCTTGCGTTCACCGACTTCCTGAACCTGTTCCTCTTCAGCAACAAATACAACGTCGGCATGCTGATCCGCGCGCTGCAGAGCACGGGCAATTTCCAAAGCCTCGCGGAGCCCAACCTGATCGCCTATAACGGGAAGGAAGCCAGCTTTCTGGCCGGCGGTCAATTGCCGGTGCCGATCGTCCAGGGCAACACCGGGCAGGTGACGATCGAGTGGAAGGAATTTGGCGTCCGTCTCAACTTCACGCCGACGGTGGCGGGCGACATGATTCGGCTGAAGGTCAAGCCAGAGGTCAGCTCGCTCGATTTCGCGAACGGCATCACCCTCGGCGGCTTCCGCGTTCCTGCGCTGTCCACGCGGCGCGCCGAGACCGAGGTGGAGCTCCGCGACGGCCAGTCCTTCGCGATCGGCGGCCTCATGAACAACACGGCTCAGGAGACGCGCTCCGAGGTTCCCTGGCTGAGCCGGATCCCGATCGTGGGCAAAATGTTCCAGAGCAAGGCGACAACGCGCGAGCGGACCGAACTGCTCGTGCTGGTCACGCCGCACCTGGTGCGCGCGCTCGATCCGGACGGCCTCCCGCCGCTTCCGATATCCGAAGAGAAGTTCCTGCCTCCTCAAGGCGGCGCCAATGCGCCGGCTTCGGCGGCATCGCCGCCGCCGGCCGCGGGAAATCGGTAGGTCTCCATGGCTATCACCGTCACGATTGTCGGCGCGCTGGATCGAAGTGTGGAAGATCGGGTCCGCGCTGCCGGCATGGTTCCGGCAAATCTCGCGGTTGCCGATCTTTCCGCGCTGGCTCATGCGACCGGCGCCCCACCCGACGTCGTCGTGCTCGACGTACGGGCGCTCGCGCAGATTCCGCCGGATTTCGGTTTGATGCGGCGCCAGCATCCTGACACCGGCCTGGTCCTGGTGGCCTCCACACTCGATCCCGCGCTCATGCTCGAGGCGATGCGCGTCGGGGTCAGCGAGTGCGTCACCAACCTCACGAACAGCGATCTCGAAGCGGCGATCACACGGCTGGTGGTGCAACGGGCCGCCGTCGTGCCCGGTCAGGTGTTTGCCTTCGTCGGGGCCAAGGGCGGCGTGGGCACCACAACCGTCGCGGTCAACCTGGCGGCCGTGCTCGCCAGAATCGCCGGCACGCTCTTCATCGACCTCCACCTCGCCGGCGGCGACGCGGCCCTGTTCATCGGCGCGCAGCCGGCCTTCTCGGTCCTCGATGCGCTCGAGAACATTCAGAGGCTCGACACCGCATACTTCCGCGGCCTGGTCACACGAACCGCGGCGGGCCTGGACCTGCTGGCGTCGGCGGATCGTTCGGTCGGTTCGTCCGTGGATCCTCCTCGCGTCCGGACGCTCATCGAATTCGCCGCCCGTCACTATCGCTACACGGTGATCGACGTCTCGCGATCGGATCCCGCCCTGCTCGACTCGCTCGAACTCGCGACGTCGATCGTCGTCGTGGCGAACCAGGAACTGGCCACGGTCAGGGGTGCCGGCCGCCTCACCAAGTTGCTGAGTCAGCGCTACGGCAAGGAAAAGATCTCCGTCGTGGTGAGCCGATCAGATCGTCAGTCCGAAATTCAGCTCGAGGATCTGGCCGAGGCGATCGGCACGACCATCGCACACGTGTTTCCCAGCGACTATCGCCTCGCCATGAAGGCCCTGAACAAAGGCGAGCCGCTGGTGGATGAGGGCAAATCCCCGCTCGCCGCCGAGTTTCATTTATACGCGCACGAACTGGCCAAAGTAGAGCCCCAGGTGGTCGAGCCCGTACGCGCAACGGGTCTGCTCGGACGATGGGGCGCGCGCCGGTAGCGGCGCGAGCGACTTCAACAAACTGTGATGACTCCGACGATGACGCTCCCAACTCTTGCCGACACGTCCGGCACGCATCCGCGGTACCAGGAGATCAAGAGCCGCATTCACACCGATCTGCTCAATCGGCTCAACCTCGATCGCCTGACGAGCATGAAGCGCGAGGACGCCGAGCCGGAAATCCGCGGCCTCATCGTGGGCATGCTCGATTTCGAAGCGAGAACCACACCCCTCAGCCTGCGAGAACGCGAGCAGCTCATCTCGGACGTGCTCAACGAGCTGTTCGGTCTCGGCCCGCTCGAAGAGCTTCTGCGGGATCCGGCGATCTCGGACATTCTCGTGAACCGATCGGACTCGGTGTACGTGGAGCGCAACGGGCGGCTCGAGAAGACCAAGGTGGTCTTCAAGGACGACGCCCATCTCATGAGAATCATCGAACGTATCGTGAGTTCCGTGGGCCGGCGCATCGACGAATCGAGTCCGATGGTCGATGCCCGGCTGGCCGACGGGTCCCGCGTCAACGCGATCATCCCGCCACTGGCGCTCGACGGTCCGGTGCTCTCGATCCGCCGGTTTCGCACCGAGAAGCTTGGCGCCACGGATCTGGTCGGTCGGGAAACCCTGACGCAACCCATGCTCGATCTGCTGCGGGCCGCCGTCAGCAGCCGGCTCAACGTGATCGTGTCCGGCGGCACGGGCGCCGGCAAGACGACGATGCTCAACGTGTTGTCCACCTTCATCTCGGAACACGAACGGGTCGTGACGATTGAGGACGCGGCCGAGCTCGTCCTCCGTCAACGGCACGTGGTGCGTCTCGAGACGCGCCCGCCGAACATCGAAGGCAAGGGCGCGGTCCGGCAGCGGGAGCTG
This sequence comes from Acidobacteriota bacterium, assembly GCA_039933635.1. GTDB lineage: Bacteria > Acidobacteriota > Vicinamibacteria > Vicinamibacterales > SCN-69-37 > JBDTNQ01. The sequence goes on along the minus strand of JBDTNQ010000063.1, from coordinate 17,228 downwards.
GTCGCCAACGCCCTGCGCATGCGGCCCGATCGCATCATCGTCGGTGAGGTCCGAGGCGAGGAAGCGCTCGATATGCTCCAGGCCATGAACACCGGCCACGACGGCAGTTTGACCACCGTGCACGCGAACAGCCCACGCGATGCGCTGTACCGGATCGATACGATGATCGCGATGGCGAACCTGAACCTGCCTGACCGGGCGATCCGTCAGCAGATTGCTTCGTCGGTGAATTTCATCGTCCAGGTGACCCGCCTGTCGGATGGCACGCGCAAGGTGACGGCGATCTCCGAAATCACCGGAATGGAAGGCGACGTCATCATGCTGCAGGACATCTTCGTGTTCGAACGGACGGGCCTCCGCGCCGATGGCAAGGTCTGCGGGCGCTTCCGTGCGACCGGCATACGTCCGAAGACCAGCGACCACATGATCTCGTCGGGCATGCAGCTGCCGGCCGCGATGTTCGACCACGTCCACGTGATTTGCTGACATGGGCCTGCCGACACTGATCCCTCTGCTGACGTTTCTCTGGGTGGCGATCATCCTGGCGGGATCGTATTACCTCTTCGTCGTTCGCCCGGAAGCCGTCGCGCAGGACACGCTGCGTCAGCGCATCCGCACGGGCGCGCTGGCGGTCGGCGCGCGGCGCGGCAGTCTCCTGAAGGACGTCGAGCACCTGAGTTCGATCGGCCCGCTCCAGCGGCTGCTGTCCAGCGACGGCGCAGCCGCCGCACGTCTGCGGCAGGTGATCCATCAGTCGGGTTTAAAGGTCAACGCCGGGAGGGTGGTGCTGGGCTCCGCCTGCCTGGCCCTCGTGACCTACCTGGTCGTGACCGCGCTGTGGTCACGTCCGTTCTGGAACGGTGCGTTGGCCGGTGTGCTGGCGGGATGGGCGCCCTACGCCGTCCTGAAGTGGCTGGCGGCGAGGCGCCTCCGCAAGTTCGAGGAGCAGTTTCCGGAGGCCGTTTCGCTCCTGGCCCGGACGCTGCGCGCCGGCCACGCGTTCACGACCGGGCTTCGCTTTGCGGCGGATGAACTGCCTGAGCCCGTGGCGGGCGAGTTCAAACTCATCAACAACCAGCAGACGTTCGGTCTGCCGATTGCCGACGGCTTGAGGGCGTTCGCGTTGCGCGTGCCGATCATCGACGCGCGGTTCTTTGTCACCGCCGTGCTGACCCAGATGGAGTCCGGCGGCAATCTCGCCGAGGTGCTGGACAACCTCGGTCGCGTCATCCGTGAGCGCTTTCAAATCAAGCGGCAACTGCGCGTGCTGACGGCTCACGGCCGCATGACGGGCTACGTCCTGGCCGCTCTGCCACCGGCCCTCGCGCTCTACCTCTATGTGATGACGCCCGCACACTTCAAGGTGCTGTTCGAGGATCCACTGGGCAGACAGATGCTCGTCGTCGCGGTCGCGTTGCAGGTCTTCGGCGCCTTTCTCATCCACAAGCTCAGCGATATCGAGTATTGACCATGACGCCCACGACGTTGACGCTGATCGCTGTCTTCCTCGCCGTGACCTTCACGGCGACGGCGGTCGCGTGGCTGATCACCTCGCGATCGGAACCGGGGCGTCAGCGGCTGAAAGCGCTGCTGGATCGGGAGGCCACCGGCGGTCTGGTACGGAAGGCCGCGCTCCTCGCGGAAGAAGAGCGCCACGGCGCCGACCGGCTGGTCAGCAAGCTGCCGACGTCGTTCGGATCGGTCAAGCGGCTCCGCCGGGAACTGGCGCTGGCGGGCTTCTACTCCGCCACCATTGCCGCGTGGTTTTCGATCTCGGAACTGGTGGGTCCTGTCCTGTTCGCGATCCCACCGCTGGTCCTGCTCACCGGAACCTACCGATGGGGCGGCGCGGCCGCCGGGCTGGTCCTTGGATATCTGGCTCCCAGCATGCTGCTCAAGCGCCGGTGCAAACGGCGGCAGCATGAAATCGAAAATGGCCTTGCCGACGCGCTCGACCTCCTGGTCTTGTGCCTCGAGGCCGGTTCGAGTCTGGACCAGGCCATCGTGAAGGCCGGCGACGAACTCGGCGTGTCGTATCCCGCGCTCGGTGAGCAGTTGCACATCCTCATCATGGAGATGCGCGCCGGCAAAACCCGGCTGGACGCATTCCAGGGACTGGCCGAACGTACGCGCCTCGACGACGTGCGGGCGCTCGTCTCAATGCTCATGCAAACCGATCGGTTTGGCACGAGCGTGTCCCAGGCGCTCCGCACGCAAGCGGACACGAGCCGTACCAAGCGGCGCCAGCGCGCCGAGGAGCGGGCCCAGAAGGTCGGGGTCAAGCTCGTTTTCCCGCTGGTGTTCTGTCTGTTTCCAGCCTTGTATGTGGTCCTGCTTGGACCCGCCTATCTCACGTTCGTCAAGATCCTGTCCCAGTGAAGTTCGCCACGACCGGCAAGCCGCCGGTCTAGAGGAGATGTTTCATGCCCCTGTATCAAGTTGCTCTCATCGTCGCGGCCGGCGTGTTCATGGTGTTGTATCTGGCCCGGCGCCGCAGCCGGCTCAAGAAGACCAACTAGCCGCCGCGCGGGCCGAGCGTCCGCTCATCCTGGATCGCAGCCGGCGGCATATGTGAGGTGCCGTGCCGGCAGCGATCTGCCTGCGGCCGCGCACGTGGAGCCATGCCTGACACCCTCACGCTACCGCTCGTCGACAGCGACGAACCGAATGCCGTCAACCTTCGCGCGCCTCTGACGCTGGCGGAGGCGGGCCTCAGTCTCGATCTCGTCACCCAACTCGTCCTGAAGGCGCTGTTCTTCTCGGGAGAGCTGAGCGGGGCCGAACTGGCCAAGCGCCTGGGGGTCGCCTTCGGTGTCATCGAGCCTTCGCTCGAGTCCCTGAAACATCAGCGGCATTGCGAGATCGTGTCGGGGACCATGCTCTCGAACGCCTCCTACCGGTACCGCATCACCACGGACGGGCGGGTCGCCGGATCACGCTATCTCGCCGAGAGCACATACTCCGGCATCGCCCCCGTGCCGCTCGTGCAGTATCGGCGTTACATGACGGCGGTCCGCGAGGCGGGCCAGACGACCGTGACCCGGGCGCTGATGCGGACGACGCTGGCCGGGCTCGTGCTCACCGACGGCGTGCTCGATGCGATCGGCCCCGCCATCAACAGTGGCCACTCGGTCTTCATCTACGGTGCGCCGGGCAACGGAAAGACGACGATCGCCCGTGCGATGGGCTCGATGTTCACGGGCAACCTGGCCGTTCCGCACGCCATCGAGGTCGACGGCAACATCATCCGAGTGTTCGACAAGCAGCACCATCGCTCGCTCCCCTTTACCGAGGATACCGAGCTGGCGCCTGAGCTGACCGTCGATCGCCGCTGGGAAATCTGCAAACGGCCCGTGGTGATCACGGGCGGCGAACTGACGCTCGAGTCGCTGGAGCTCGGGTACGACGCCCATCTCGGCTATTACCGCGCGCCGCACCAGTTGACGGCAAACGGGGGCATGCTCGTCATCGACGACTTCGGCCGACAGAGCGCCACGCCGAGTGCGCTGCTCAATCGGTGGATGATCCCGCTCGAAAACGGCATCGACTACCTGACGCTCCAGTCGGGCATGACGTTCGAAGTGCCGTTTCACACGTTCGTGGCATTTGCGACCAACATCAGACCCTCCGAACTGGTCGACGAAGCGTTCCTGCGCCGCGTGCGGCACAAGGTGTATGCAGAAGACCCGACCGCTGACACCTACCTCCGCATCTTCGCCAACTGCTGCCGCGACCGCGATATCGCCATTGATAGCGCGGCCGTGAACCACCTGCTCGTCCACACCTATCCTCAGCGCGGAATCGTTCCACGGGCCTGTCATCCCCGGGATCTCGTCGACCAGGCGTTGCTCCTGGCGGCTTACCGGGGCGAGCCGCGGGTGCTGACGCTCGATCTCCTCGAACGAGCCTTCGCGGGTTACTTCGTGGACCAGCGGGGGTAGAACCGGCCGAGGGCCACGCACGCCCTTCTGGAAGTCGGCGACAATGCATCGGGATGATGACGAAGCGACCCGATGACGGCTCGGCGCATGTGCGCCGGAAGCGCTATTCGGGCCGGAATCCCCAGGCGTTCCATGACAAGTACAAAGAGCTGAACCCCGAGCAATACCCGGCCGAAGTGCAGAAGATCCTGGGCACCGGCAAAACGCCGGCGGGCATGCACGTGCCGATCATGGTGGCCGAGGTCCTCGCGTGTCTGCGCCCGGCGCCCGGTGAGGTGGCCGTCGACTGCACGCTCGGAGGCGGCGGCCACGCGCGGCTCATCCTCGAGCGGCTGCGGCCGGGCGGGCGCCTGATCGGTCTGGACCTCGATCCCGTCGAACTCCCGCGGACTGAAGCCCGGCTTCGAAGCGACGGGTACGGCCCCGACGTGTTCACCGCTCGTCAGGCGAACTTCGCGGGTGTCGCTCAGGTGCTCGGGTCGGAAGGCGTTCCGGCCGCGGACATCGTCCTCGTGGATCTCGGCGTTTCGTCGATGCAACTCGACAATCCCGACCGCGGTTTCAGCTACAAGGGGGTTGGCCCGCTGGACATGCGGATGAATCCGACCCGCGGTGAGCCGGCGTCGGCATTTCTCGCACGCGTGGACGAGGCGGCACTCGTGAGCGTCCTTCGCGAGCACGCCGACGAGCCGCACGCGGAGGTCATCGCGAGCCTGCTCAAGGCTCAACCGCTCACGACGACGCACGCCACGGAGCGAACCATCCGCACAGGTCTGTCGAAGGCCATGCCGGCCATGTCGAGCGCCGACATCAAGATCTCCATACGGCGCACGTTCCAGGCCCTGCGTATTGCGGTGAACGACGAGTTCTCGGTGCTCGACGCGTTCCTGCGGGCCTTGCCGCTCGTCCTGTCACCGAGCGGACGCGCGGCCATCATGACGTTCCATTCGGGCGAGGACCGCCGCGTGAAGAAGGCGTTTCAGGCCGGGTTCCGCGCCGGCATCTACTCGAACGTCGCCACCGAAGTGATCCGATCGTCGATGGAGGAAACACGGGCGAACCGGCGGGCGTCGTCGGCCAAACTTCGCTGGGCGGTGCGGTCGAAGTCGTAGCGGGGTCGACAACACCTGCGCGCGGTCGAGCTGGTGTGGGGCGAGGGACAGAGCTTGGAATGGGCGCCTACGCTCAGGCACGGATGAGGGCCTCCGCGTGGAGGCCCTCATGGCCGGCTAGCGGCGCTCTCGATCGAAGGGCTGGAAGCGCGGCGCGATCGCTGAAATCGTGAACTGCGTCCCGCCGCGAAGGCCCGTGTCGTCGCGGCCCTGATCGATCAGGATCATGCCCGCACCGCCCGCAATCGCGCCAATCGCCGCGCCCTTGCCTCCGCCGGCAATGGCGCCGATGATGGCGCCGAGTGTCGCCCCAACCGCGCCGCTCTGGATCGTCGACGAGTCGTCGCGACTGCGATCCCTGACGACGCCGGAGCGATCGACTCGAAGATCGCGACCATCCGGCGTGCGGACGGACTCGATGTCGCCTTCAAATGGGCCGGTGCGGCCGCTGTTCAGCCGAATCAACTCGAAGTCGACCACCATCTCGGTCGTGCGGCCGTCACGGGCGTGCATGCGGCCGACGATCCCGGTAATGACGGCTCCGCGGTAGGCGCCGCCGTTCATGACGGTCATGGTGAACCGCTCGCCTTCGCGCACGTTGCGCATGTTGAGATCGCGATCGAGCCGCGCCCTGATCTGCGTCCCGTCCGGAACGATCGTCCGGCCTTCATCGCTGTAGACGTTCCAACGGGGCTGATCCGCGACGCGTCGATACACGCTCCGCACCGTCACCGGGGTCCGAAGCGCGTCGCTGTCCAGTTCGCGCGTGACACGCAGGCCGCCCTGGAACGGTTCGAACGTCACGGTGAAATCGCGCCCCCGATTGCCGGAGGTCGACACGGTCAGCCCGTCGCCGCGCAGATCCGCGTGCGTCGTCATCGGCCGTCCGCCCATGCCGATCTCCGTCTGGTCGCGTCCGTCAGCGTTGAACGTGAGGCGGGGCGCGTTGGAGGACGTAATCGACACGGTGCGCCCGCTCAGGTCGATGGCAAGCATCTCGGGTGAATCGAGCCGCATCATCAGATCCTGGTACGCGCGGTCGCGCTGGCCGGAGTCCAACGAGCGCGTGACTCGATTGGCAATCTGCTGTGGCTTGTCGCTCCTGCCCCTGTCGAGCTGATAGGTGCCGGACAGGCGGCCGTTCCCCCGCGCCTGGTCGTTCCGATTGTCCCCGAACTGCGCCGCGGCCGACCAGCTGCCCGTCACCAGCGCAAGCCCAACGATGACAAAGAAAGTACGTCGTATCGTGTTCATTTAAGTCGTCCACACCAGCGGACCGGAATGGACCCGGTCGTTCACGGCTCGGCCCCGCGATCGCCAGTGGGCGCACGGCAGGGCGGGTAAATCAGACTGCCACCAAGCGTAGGAACTTCCGGGCGGGCCCGCTGTACCGTTGGGCACACACACGCAACGAGGGCGCGTCTACACTGCCACGCGTGGAGCCCGCAGCGCCGCCCTCATCGCCGACACGGACTGCGCTGCAGGTCCTGCTGGTCGTGATCCTCGTGACCGCGGGCCTGTGGGCGCTGCACCGGGTCGAGCAGGTGGTGCTCGTCCTCATTCTGGCGGTGTTCTTTGCCTACCTCATCGTGCCCCTCGTCGACGTCTTCCAGCGGCCGCTTCGCGCGGCGGGCATCGAACGCCGGCTCGCTCGCGGATTCGCGATCGGTCTCGTCTATCTGCTGATTCTGGGAATCGCGATCGGCGGAGCGGCCATCCTGCTGCCGCGTGTGACTCGACAAATCGGCCAGGCCGCGGCGCAGGCCCCGGTCTATGGCGCATCTCTCCGGGCGTGGGAGCAAGGATGGGTTCGCTATTACGAGCGCTTCGACCTGCCCACCGAAGTCCGCGCGAGTCTGGACCGGTCAGTGCTCGGGATGGGTGAGACGACCGCGGGCTACGCCCGCGGGCTCGTCGTCAATCTCATCGGAGATCTTGTGTACCTGCCATGGCTCGTGCTCGTGCCCGTCTTGTCCTTCTTCCTGCTGCGTGACGCAGAGGCGCTCCGACGCGTGGCGCTGAAAGCCCTGCCGCACGATGCGCAGCTGCGCGCATACCGCCTGGTTGAAGACATGAGCGCGGCATTTGCCGCCTACATTCGGGCCCAGTTCCTGGCGTGCGCACTGGTCGGGATCACTTGTGGTGTCGTCTTCGAGGTTCTGGGCATGCCCTACCCGGTCCTCCTCGGCATGGCGGCAGGCGTGATGGAGTTCGTGCCGCTCGTCGGCCCCCTGCTGATCGCGGTTGTCACCGCGATCATTGCCGTTCTCCAGACGCCGGTCCTCGCGATCTGGGTCCTCGGCTGCCTCCTGCTCATTCGGGTGGTCGAGGACTATGTGGTCTACCCGAAACTGATCGGACGCGGTCTCCACTTGCATCCGCTGACGGTGATCCTCGCGGTCCTCGTCGGCGTTGAGTTGGACGGTCTTGCGGGTCTCTTCGTCGCCATCCCGGCCGTCGCACTCGTATCGGTGGCCTTCCGACACTGGCTGAAGTGGCGAAAGATCGACGCTTGGGCCGCCGACGAGCCGCCGACACCGGCCGTATCAGGCGAAGAGCCCGTCCACTGACAGATACCGCTCGCCGGTGTCGTAGCAGAAGGTCAGGATGCGGCTGCCGGCTGGGAGCTCCGGAAGCTTCTTCGACACCGCCGCGAGCGACGCACCGGACGACACGCCGACCAACAGGCCCTCCTCGCGCGCGGCACGATTCGCAAACCGGAACGCTTCGTCCTTCTCAACCGTGATGATGCCGTCGAGCAGCTCGCGCTTGAGAATCGCCGGGATGAAACCCGCGCCAATGCCCTGCAGCGGATGCGGCGACGGCTTGCCTCCACTCAGCACGGGGGACAACGCGGGCTCGACGGCAAACACCTTCATCGCGGGGAACTTGGCCTTGAGTACCTCGGCGCACGCCGTAATGTGCCCGCCGGTGCCGACGCCGGTGATGAGCACGTCGAGACCGTCCGGAAAATCGCGCACGATCTCCTCCGCCGTCGTGCGGCGGTGGACCTCGACGTTGGCGGGGTTCTCGAACTGCATCGGCATCCAGGCGTTCGGTGTCTCGGCCACGAGCTGCCGGGCCTTCTCGATGGCGCCCGGCATACCCTTCTCGCGCGGCGTGAGTTCGAACTCGGCGCCGTAGGTGGCCATCAGGCGGCGGCGTTCAATCGACATCGATTCGGGCATGACAAGAATCAGCCGGTAGCCCTTCACCGCGGCAACCATCGCCAGTCCGATGCCCGTGTTCCCGGACGTCGGTTCGATGATCACACTGTCCTTCGTCAGCACGCCCCGTCGCTCGGCGTCTTCAATCATCGAGAGGCCGATGCGATCCTTGATGCTGCCAGCCGGATTGTCGCGCTCGAGCTTGATCCAGACATCGTGCTGCGGAAACAGGCGTCGCGCATGCAGGTGAGCGGTGTTGCCGATGCCGTCGAGAATCGACTCGAGTTTCATGGGTCTCTCCGAATGTAAGGTCTGCTGGATCGGCGATGGATCAGATGACGAAGTCGATGGCGTGGTCCTCGACCTGTCTGGACCGCACCTTAATCTCGCTGCGATGCTGCACGATGGAAAACGCGGGCACGCTCTCGGTCAGCCAGACGTTGCCGCCGACGACGCTATCGTGCCCGATGCGCGTGCGTCCGCCGAGAATGGTGGCATTCGAGTAGATGACCACGTTGTCTTCAATCGTGGGATGGCGTTTCGTCCCAGCCATTTCCTTCGACACGCTCAACGCGCCGAGTGATACGCCTTGATAGAGCTTCACGGCCGTGCCGATCTCGCAGGTCCCCCCGATCACGATGCCGGTGCCGTGGTCGATGCAGAACCGCTCGCCGATCCGGGCGCCGGGATGGATATCGATGCCCGTCCGCAGGTGCGCGTACTCGGTGAACAGCCGGGGCAGGACCGGAATCCGCTGCTGGTGCAGCGCGTGCGCGATGCGGTAGGCGTAGACGGAAAAAAATCCCGGATACCCGGCAATCACCTCGTCGAGACTTTCGGATGCCGGATCGCCTTCGTGGATCGCCCGCGCGTCCAGCCAGAGAGTGGAATAAATCGAGGGCAGGCTCGCGAAGAAGTGACGCACCGCCTCCGCGGGTCCTGCGGGAACATGCTCGGCCTGCGGACCCAGAATTCCTGCGAGGTCGGTCGCGAGCAGGTCAAGTTTGCGCTGGATATCGTCGCGCGTGGCGTACGCATGCTCCCCGGCGATCTGAGGAAACAGCAGCTCGAGGAGGTCCTCGACGAACTGCGGTATGAGATAGCGATTGGGCAGCACACGAGCGTGCGCGCGTCTCACCGACAGGAGGTTGTCCGCGAAGGAGTCGGACACAGGAAGATCGACGATAAAGGTACAGACGACGCAGGTCAACTGCACGGCGAACCGCCACGGACCGCCTCGTCACCACGCGTGAAAGTAGCCGTCGTGCCGCGCGACCTCAATCGGGATGCCGAAGAGGTCCGACAGCGTCGCCGACGTCAGCACGCTGGCCTTTGGCCCATCCTGCACGACGCGCCCTTTCTTGAGCAGGATGACGCGCTCGATCTCCGGGATGATGTCCGGAAGATGGTGCGTGACCAGGATCACGGACATCCCGGAGCGGGCGATCGTGCGCACCGCGTCGCGCAAATCGTGCATGGCCCGAAGATCCAGACTGTTGGTGGGTTCGTCGAGAACGAGGGATGTGGGATCGTGCACGAGCGCGCGCGCGATGACGACACGGCGGACCTCTCCCGATGACATCTCATCAAGGAAGCGGTTTGCCAGATGTGCCACTTCAAGGCGTTCCAGCAGCTCGTCGGCTTTCGCCGCCATCTCCGGCGTGACGTGATGATGCGCCCACACGCCGATACTCGAGAAGAATCCGGACAACACCGTGTCCCGCGCGCGGACGCGGCGCGGCAGCTCGGCGAAGTCACTCGACATGCCCCGCGCGCACTCGTCCACCAGATCGTTCGTGACGATCCCGAGCATCCCGCGAAGTTCGGTCACGTCCCACGCGTCCTGCCCGAGAATCCGCAGCGTGGACGGCCCGTCCTGGTGCGCGGGATAGCACTCCCGCGTGAATGTCTTGATGAGCGTGGACTTGCCGCAGCCGTTGGGCCCGAGGATCGCGACGTGCTCGCCGACGCCAATCTGGAGCGTCAGCCGATCGAGGGCAAGGGTGTCACCGCGGTAGATGGAGACGTTCCGGTAATCGAGCAGGGGCGCCGTCATGGTGCGACGACGAGTGTAAGAGACCGGGTGTAGCACTTCAACACCGGGTCTTGTCAGCGGTTACGCGGCCCGAGAAACGTCCTTCTCGACCTGTCCGTCACGGATGCTGATCGTTCGGTGCGCGTGGGCTGCGACATCGGCCTCGTGCGTGACGAGCACGATGGTGTTGCCAGCCTCGTGCAGCTTCGCGAACAGGGCCATGATCTCAACGCCCGTGCGTGAATCGAGGTTGCCGGTCGGCTCGTCGGCAAGCAGGATTGACGGGTTGTTCACGAGCGCGCGGGCAATGGCCACGCGCTGGCGCTGGCCGCCTGACATCTCATTTGGCCGGTGCGTCTTGCGATCGCCCAGTTCAACCCGGTCGAGGGCCTGATTCGCGCGCTGCGCGCGCTCTTTGGCGGACGCGCCGGCGTAGATGAGGGGCAACTCGACGTTGTGAAGCGCGGTCGCGCGCGGCAGCAGGTTGAACGTCTGGAAGACGAACCCGATCTCTTCGTTCCGGATGCGCGCCAGCTCGTCGTCGTTCATCTCGCTGACCTGCTTGTCGTTGAGCAGGTAGCTGCCCTTCGATGGCGTGTCGAGGCAGCCAATCAGATTCATCAGCGTGGACTTGCCCGATCCCGAGGGGCCCATGATCGCCACGTATTCGCCGCGCTGAATCTGGATGGACACGCCCCGAAGCGCGTGTACGTCCTCGGTGCCCATGTGGTAGGTCTTCCAGAGATCGACAGTTTCGATAAGGGGCATGGCAGGCTACAGACTACAGGCTGCAGGCAAACTGCAGGCTCAAGGCTTACGACTCACGGTACTACGCAATTTCCAGCGTCGAAGTTCTCTGGGGTCTCGTCCCCTGGTCCCATCGTCCCTCGGTCCCACGTCCCTCACCCTTCCTTGGCCTCGTACTCGCCCTTCAGACGGGCGACGACGTTGGGGTCGGCCAGCGTGGTCGTGTCGCCAATGGCCTTGCCATCGGCAATGTCGCGGAGCAATCGGCGCATGATCTTGCCCGAGCGCGTCTTCGGCAGATCGGCGGCGAAGAGGATCTGGTCCGGGCGCGCAATGGGGCCGATCTTCTTCGCGACGTGCTCCTTGAGCTCGTCGACCAGCGCCTCCGAGGCGACGACGCCTTCCTTCAGCGTCACGAAGGCCGCCACCGCCTGACCCTTGATTTCATGCAGGCGGCCGACAACCGCCGCTTCGGCCACCTTGGGGTGATCGACGAGCGCGCTCTCGACTTCGGACGTGCCGATTCGGTGTCCCGCCACGTTCAACACGTCATCGACGCGTCCCAGGAACCAGAAGTTGCCGTCTTCGTCCAGCCGGGCGCCATCACCGGTGAAGTACGCGCCGTCCTTCCATTTGCGCCAGTACGTCTGCACGTAGCGATCGTGATCGCCGTAGATGCTGCGCAGCATGCCGGGCCACGGTTTGGTGAGCGCGAGCAACCCGCCACCTTGAGCGATGGGTTGACCCGCGGCATTTCGAATTTCCGCGGCGATGCCAGGAAACGCCTGTGTCGCCGATCCCGGACGAAGCGGGGTGATGCCCGGCAACGGCGTGATGAGAATATGGCCGGTCTCGGTCTGCCACCATGTGTCGACGATGGGACAACGGCCGTGGCCAATGTGTTCGTGGTACCACATCCACGCTTCGGGATTGATCGGCTCGCCCACTGATCCCAGCAGCCTCAACGAGCTGAGATCGCGCTTCGCGGGCCATTCAGTGCCCCAGCGCATAAACGCGCGAATCGCGGTCGGCGCCGTGTAGAGGATCGTGACGCCGTATTCCTCGATCAGCTGCCAGAAGCGATCGCGCTGGGGATAGTCGGGGGCGCCTTCGTACATCAGCACCGTTGCGCCGTTGGCGAGCGGACCGTAGACCACGTAGCTGTGCCCGGTGATCCACCCGACGTCGGCCGTGCACCAATACACGTCGTCGTCCCGCAGATCGAATACCCACTGCGTCGTCGCGTAGACGCCGACGAGATAGCCGCCGGTCGTGTGCAGGATGCCCTTGGGCTTGCCCGTCGTGCCAGACGTGTAGAGGATGAACAGCGTGTCCTCCGCGTCCATCGGCTCCGGCGGACAGTCCGCGGCGGCGTCCTGCATCAACTCGTGATACCAGCGATCGCGACCGTCCTGCATGTGCGCGCCGATCGTCCCGCCAGCGTGCCGCTGCACGACCACGACATGACGGATGGACGGCGTGCCGGCGAGCGCCTCGTCGGCCATCTGCTTCAACGGCACGACGTGCCCTCGGCGGTATCCGCCGTCGGCCGTGATGAGGACGGTGCACTGCGAGTCGTTGATGCGGTCGCGCAGCGAGTCCGAGCTGAACCCGCCGAACACGACGCTGTGGATGGCGCCGACGCGCGCGCAGGCGAGCATCGCAATGGCGGCTTCTGGCACGAGCGGGAGGTAGATCGCGACGCGATCGCCTTTCTTCACGCCCAGCGACTTGAGCACATTCGCGAACCGCGAGACCTGGCGATAGAGTTCGAAGTACGTCAGTGTCCGGCGATCGCCCGGCTCACCTTCCCAGACAATCGCCGCCTTGTTGCGATGCGCGGAGCGGAGATGCCGGTCGAGGCAATTGGCGCTCGCGTTGAGCTTGCCACCGACAAACCACTTCGCATCGGGCGGATTCCACTCGAGCACCTGGTGCCACGGTTCCATCCACTCGAGCCCGACGGCGAACGCCGACCAGAACGCCTCGGGATCGGAGGCCGCGCGGGCGTAGATGTCCGGGTCGGTCACACGCGCGTGCGACTGCCACTCGGTGGACGGAGGAAATACCCGCCCTTCGGTGAGCAGGGCGTTGATCTCGGGGCTGGGCGTGTCGGCCATCAGACTGGGGTTTCAGGCTTTTTCGGATTGCGGAACATCGCGAATCCGAGCAGGGCGCCAAGCATGCTGAAGATGGCGTAAATCGGCAGGCTGATGGCGGCGAACGCCACGGCCATCAGGGCCGACGCGTTCGGCCGGGACAGCAGATCGTCCATGCGATCGCGAATCTCCGGAGGCAGTTGGGGATTCTGGTCGAAGGCGTTTCGAATCTGGTCGACCACGCGATCGCTGGCAAACGAGAACAGCACCGCATTGGCGAGCACGTGGACCAGCGCGCCGATCGCCCCGGCCACGAGCCCGCCCAAGATGGCGTCAGTGACCTCCAGGGAGTCCGGGTGGGCCTGCTTCTGCAGATACACCGTCAGCACGCCGCCGACGACCACCCACAGACAGCAACAGGCGTTGGCGGCGCCGACGATCGGGAGCGCCGACAGGATGCCGATGAACAGGCCGCCGATGAGCGAAGGCTGAAAGCGTTTCATCATGGCGCGAACTGGCGGCCCTGAATCAGTCGTAGTACTCGCGACCGAGGTGCGTAATCAGTTCCTCGCCGCGCATGTAGCGCAGCGTGTTCTTCAGCTTCATCAACTGGATGAACAGATCGTGCTCGGGATAGAGGCCAGGGGCGTGCACCGGGCTCTTGAAGTAGAACGACAGCCATTCCTGAATGCCGGACATGCCCGCGCGCTTAGCGAGGTCCATGAACAACGCCACGTCGAGCACGATAGGCGCCGCCAGGATGCTGTCGCGGCATAGGAAATTGACCTTCAGCTGCATCTTGTAGCCGAGCCAGCCGACCAGATCGATGTTGTCCCAGCCTTCTTTCGCATCGCCGCGCGGCTTGTAATAGTTGATGCGCACGACGTGATGGAGGTCGGCGTAGAGGTCGGGGTAGAGCGACGACTGAAAAATGTAGTCGAGCACCGACTTCTTGCTCTCTTCCTTCGTCTTGAAGGATTCCGGATCGTCGAGCACCTCGCCGTCGCGGTTGCCGAGAATGTTCGTCGAGTACCAGCCTTCGACGCCGAGGAGTCGCGCCTTGAGGCCCGGCGCGATGATGGTCTTGATCAACGTCTGGCCGGTCTTCAGGTCCTTGCCCGCCAGCGGTGAACCGGTCTTCGAGGCCAATTCGGTCAGAGCCGGAACGTCAGCGCTGAGGTTCGGCGCCGCGTTTGCGTAGGGGATGCCCTCGTGGATCGCCGCATACGCGTAAATCATGCTCGACGGGATCGAAGGATCGCTTGCCTCGAGCGCCTTCTCGAACGCCGCCAGCGATTGATGGGCGGGCGATTCGGTGAGATAGATCTCGGTGCTGCCGCACCACACCATCACGAGCCGGCTGACCTTGTTGTCCGCCTTGAAGCGCCGGATGTCGTCGATGAGCTGCTCGGCGAGATCCTTCTTGTTCTTGCCCTTCTTGACGTTCGGGCCGTCCAGCCGCTTGACGTAGTACCGGTCGAACACGGCCGACATCGGCTTGACGGTCGAGAGTTCGTCCTTGACGGAGTCGAGCAGCGAGGATTCGAGGACCCCGGCCGTCTTGGCGGCCTCGTAACAGTCATCCTCGAAGATGTCCCAGCCGCCGAACACGATGTCATCCAGGCCGGAAATCGGAACGAAATCCTTGATGGCCGGTGACCGGGACTCGGTCCGCTTGCCGAGCCGGACGGTCCCCATCTGGGTCAACGAGCCAATGGGCTTGGCCAGCCCCTTCCGGATGGCCATGACACCTGCGACGGTGGTTGTGCTGACGGCCCCCAGGCCAACGAGGAGAATGCCGAGTTTGCCCTCGGCTGGAGCAATGGTAAGTCCTTGAGTCACGGGCAAAAACTATATCATCGACCCCCATGCTGCAGTGGTTCCGCAAAGGCCCGTCGCCCTATCAGACATCGTTGGCGATGGTCGGCGTGAAAGGGGGCGATCGCGTGATGCTCGCCGGCGCGCCTGAGCCCGAGCTGGCCGCGCAACTCGCGCGCCTCACCGGACTGAACGGCCAGACCGTGGCCGCCAATCAGCCGACGGTCAGCCGCGCGGCCATCGAGGCGGCCGCGGCCGCCGAAGGCGTGTTGGTCGAGTTCGCCGACGCGCCACCCGAACAGCTTCCGGCCGACGAAGGTGTCATCGACATCGTCGTGCTCGCTGTCCCTCGAGCGGCGACGTCCGACCCCGCATGGCGCAGCCTCCTGAACGAGGGATTTCGCGCGCTTCGGCCTGGTGGACGGCTGATCGTCATCGAGGGCATCCGCAAGTCCGGCCTCTTCGGCGCCTCGTCCGCGCCGCCACCGACCGACACGGTCAGCTCACAGCTGCTGTCGGCGGGCGGGCGGGCCTCGCGGCTGCTGGCCTCCGCCGAAGGCCTGACCTACTACGAGGCCCAAAAGCCGAGATAGTCCCAATGACCTATGATTTGCCTCGATGATTTGGACCGCGACGCTGGGTTTGGCGATGGTCGGCAGCGTCGGCGGGCTTCTCGTCGCATCCCTGCTGCTTTTCTTTCATCAGGACGTACGGACACGCGTCGTGCCGTGGCTGGTCTCGTACGCAGTCGGCACCCTGCTCGGCGCTGCCCTTCTCAGCTTGGTACCAGAGGCGCTCGAGTCCTTGAAGCCTCAGGTGGCCTTTGGCACCCTCCTCGGCGGCATCCTCACCTTTTTCGTCCTCGAGAAGCTCGTCCTCTGGCGCCATTGCCATGACGATGCGGACTGCCACGTGCACCGGAGCACAGCCACGCTCATCGTCGTCGGCGACGCCGTGCACACGTTCGTGGATGGGCTCGTCATCGCCGCTGCCACCCTGACGGCCGTGCCTCTGGGCATCACCACCGCGCTCGCTATCGTGGCGCACGAAATACCGCAGGAGGCGGGAGACTTTGCGGTGTTGTTGTCGGCCGGGTACTCTCGCGGCCAGGCGTTCCTGAAGAACCTGACCTCGGCCGCGGGCGGTGCGGTCGGTGCGGCCGCGATGCTCCTCGGCGGAGAGCATGCCCCGAAGGCTGTGCCCTACGTGCTCGCCTTCGCCGCTGGCAACTTTCTCTATGTCGCGATGGCTGACCTGATTCCGAGCCTCCACCGCGGCCATCTGGATCGAAACGGGGTGCGTCAGTTCATTCTGATTGGTCTCGGAGTCCTGACCATCGCGGCGCTATGACCGCCCGACTCCGGGAGCCTTTAGACTCCGGGAGTCCAGGGAAACCGGGAGTCTAAAGAAACCCGGTTTCAATTGTGGCGAGCGTCAATCGGCCGACCGCGGCCGGCCGACTGTCCGCGACAGGCGACGGACCGGGCCGGCTGAAGTCAGGGATTTGCCGGCCAAGTCCGGAAGGGCCTTGGCACCCTCTTTGCTCCGGCGTAACGTTAGAAAGTCAGAATCATGCGGAAAGTCGTCGCCCTTGCCTTCGTGCTGCTCGGAGTGCTCGCCGCCAGCCGGCCGGCGTTCGCGCAGATCTCCGATCGCGACCTCGGCGAGAAGATCGCCGAGTCCATCCGCAACTACTCCAAGTTCAGCATCTTCGATGACGTCAACATCGGGATCGACAACCGGAACGTGGTGCTGACCGGTAAGGTGACCGCACCCAACAAGAAGGACGACATCGGCAAGCGCGTCGAGAAGATCGACGGCATTCGCTCGCTGCGGAATGACATCGATGTCCTTCCGGTGTCCCAGACGGACGCCCGGCTCCGGGCGCTCGCCGCGGATCGCATCTACAACTACCCGGCGTTCTGGCGCTATGCCCAGCTGGCCGATCCACCCATTCACATCATCGTCGAGCATCAGCGCATCACGCTCACCGGTTTCGTCGACTCCCAGGTCGACAAGATGCTGGCGTCCTCCCGCCTCGATTTCACCGGGGTCCTGAGCGTCGAAAACAAGTTGCGCGTCGGGCGCTGAGCGCCCCGCCCGGCGAGGCCGCTGACACCAAAACTTCACCGCTCGGTTCCTCGTAACGTTGTAGCGTACCGATCAGAGACATGATGCGACGCCCTGCTCTATCCTTCGCGGCCTTGGCGGCGCTGCTGATCATCACGTCCCTGGCCACGGCGCTCGCGCAGGGCGGGGGTGGTCGGGGTGGCGGTGGGGGTGGACCAGCACCGGGCCAGGGCGGCGGA
>JBDTNQ010000062.1:0-26044 GCA_039933635.1 Acidobacteriota bacterium | reverse complement strand
TGCTGTGGGGCGGCCGCGAGGGCACCGAGACCGACGCCTGCCGCCGGCCCGACGACGCCGTGAAGCGCCTGCGCGAAGCCATCAACTTCCTGTGCGAGTACTCGATCGACAAGAAGTACGGCTACAGGTTCGCGCTCGAAGCCAAGCCCAACGAGCCGCGTGGCGACATCTACATGGCGACGACGGGCAATTATCTCGGCCTGATTCCGACGCTCGCGCATCCGGAACTGGTGGGTGTGAACCCGGAAGTGGCCCACGAAACCATGGCGGGGCTGAACTTCCTCCACGCGGTGGGCCAGGCGCACGAAGCCGGCAAGCTCTTCCATATCGACCTGAACGATCAGGTGATCGGCCGCTATGACCAGGACTTCCGCTTTGGCGCGGCGAACCCAAAGGGCGCGTTCTTCCTGGTGAAATTCCTCGAGGACGTCGGGTACGACGGCCCGCGGCACTTCGACGCGCACGCCTACCGCACCGAGGACTACAACGGTGTGAAGGAATTCGCGAAAGGCTGCATGCGGACGTACCTGATCCTCAAGGAGAAGGCCGCGCGCTGGAACGCGGACGCCGAGATTCAGGCGATCCTCGCGGAGGCCCACCGCGCCGGTCAGCCGGCCCCGGCCGTATCGTCGTACTCGGCGGCGTCCCGCGACGCGGTCCTCAACGCCAAGCTCGACCGTAAGGTACTGGCGGGCCGTGGCCTGAACTACGAGAAGCTGGATCAGCTGACGATTGAGATCCTGCTCGGCGCACGGTAAAAGAGCAGGTCGGTCCTCGGGGCCGGAACGGGGCCATTTCGACCGTCCGGCCCTGTATCTCTTTGGCCACGAGCCGATTGCTTCTGTACGGGCCGCAATCGGTGCGGCATAATGGAACCCTGTTATGTCTCGCGACGAATCCATTCGCGACGCGGTCGATCGCTTTCTCGCAAGCACACGCCAGGACATTGACGCGCGCCTTCAAAGTCTCGCGTCGGAGTTGCTCCGCATTGTCGAAGGCGATGCGCTCGGCAGCCGTGTCGAGCTGGAGCGCGCGGCCATTGAGGTGGCGCGGGCGGTCGGCAGGGGCGGTGACCAGGCGCGTCACGACCTGATTGCCCGCATCGCCAGCGCCGTGCGCCGGCTGGACTCGGCGACAACACTCGGGGGCATCCTGGACGCGTTGGCCGACGGCGCCGGCGGCGAGGCCTCGCGCGTGTCGGTGATGCTGGTCGATGGCGGATGGCTGCGCCGCTATCGCGATCGCGGCTTTGGCCCGGGCCTCGAGCCTGCGGACGTGCCCATCGATTCCTCGCCGCTCGTCGCGGGCGTCGTCGAAGTGCGGCAGGCGACGAAGGTGCCGTCCGTCGGCGATCGTGCGGAGGCCCGCCTCCCGGTGTTCATGCGGGTACCAGCGGGACATGTGGGTCAGCTGATTCCGCTCGTGGTGGGCCACGAGGTCGTCGCCGTTGTCTATGTCGAGGGGCCGGATCGATCCGGCTCGCAGGCCGGTGAGCCCGTGTGGGCCGAGCAGGTGGAAGTGCTCGTGAGTCACGCGTCCGCGCGGCTCGAGAGCGTCACCTCGCGGCGCACCGTCGAGGTGCTCACCGGTCCGTCCCAGTGACGACATGACCATGCGCGCGCGGCCTGGTCGTCATTTCAGCGCCGGCCTTCTCGCCACGGCCGTGGCGGGCTGGATGCTGGGAACGGTCGACGTCCCCTCCAGCATTCCATCCGAGGCCGTCGTCCACGCACAATCCGTCCTGAGTGCCGATGACTTGTGGCTCGCACCCACGATCGATCCGGTCGCGCCCTCCGAGCTTGCGCGCGCGGCAGTGATGGTGTCCGAGGGGCGGGCGGCGGAGGCTGTGCCCATCCTGGTCCGGCAGACGGGGAACCCCGCGCTCGGCGGCTACGCGCACCTGTATCTCGGACGCGCACACCTGGCACTTGGCCATGAGGAACAGGCGCTGACCTCGGCGCGGATCATCCTCGAGAACACGCCCGGCGGGTACCTGGGCGAGGCGGCGCTGTGGCTGTTGGCGGACGCCGATGAGGCTGCGGGAAAGTGGCTGGATGCGGCTCGGGCGCTGCAGGCGCTCACGGGGCTCAAGCTTGCGAGCCCGCAGCAGGCGTATGTCCGTCTCGGCCGTGCGGCCGAGAAAGCGCGCGACGACGCGCTCGCGCGCGGCGCGTACGCCAAGGTGTACTACGAGTGGCCGCTCAGCGCCGAGTCGTCCGATGCCGAGTCGGGCTTGGCGCGTCTCGGTGGTCCGATGATCGCCGACGTCGACAAGATGGAACGGGCGCGCGCGCAGATTCTGTACGCCGGCCGGCGCTACGCCGACGCGCGCAAGATCTTTCAGGCCGTGCGGGCGCGCGCGACGGGCGACGAGCGCTGGATCCTCGACCTGCGCCTCGCGCAGTGCGACTACTACCTGCAGCGCTATCCGGTGGCGCGCGAGGCCTTGACGAAATACGTGGAGCAGGCGCCCGGCCCACACGTGGAGGCCGAATATTTCCTGTTGAATACGCTCAAGGCGCTGGGGCGTGGCGGGGAGTACGTTGCGGCCGTCGCGAAGTTCGAGCAGACGTACGGCACATCCCCGCTGGCGGAGACGGCGCTCAACGACCTGGCCACCTACTACATCCTGCAGAACGACGACGCCAGCGCGGCGGATGTGTTCTCGCAGATGTACGGAACGTTCCCGAATGGATCGTTTGCCGACCGCGCGGCATGGAAGGCCGGCTGGTGGGCGTATAAGAGCGGAAATTTCCGCGAGGCAATTCGGCTCTTCGAGTCCGCCGCGACAGCGATGAATCGCGCCGACTACCGATCGGCCTGGGTCTACTGGGCCGCCCGATCGTACGAGGGGCTCAGCGATCGTGACGGCGCCATCGCCGCTTACCGGCGCGTGATTGCCGACTACCGGAACTCCTACTACGGCCGGGAAGCCACACGCGCGATTCAGCGGCTGGCGGGCCCTCGCGGTTCCGTCGCTTTGGTCTCGGCCACGCGCACGCCGGCGTTGGCGATCGCGGCCGGCGCCGTGCCGCCGAACGCGCGCCTGATTCGGCGTTTGCTCGAGGCGGGTATGTACGACGACGCCATTGCGGAAGTTCGGAAGACTCAGGCGGAGTCGGGCAACTCGCCGATGCTGGACGCCACGATTGCCTACGCGCTGAACCGCAAGGGCGAGTTACGGCCTGCCATCACCGCGATGCGGCGCGCCTATCCGCAGTTCATGGCTGAGGGCGGCGAACAGCTGCCACGCCGCCTCCTGAGCGTCATTTTTCCCGTGGCCCACTGGGACCTCATCCAGCGCTACGCGGCCGATCGCCGTCTCGACCCGTTCACGGTCGCGGCGCTCGTCGCGCAGGAATCAACATTCCAGGCCGACATCAAGTCGTCGGCCAACGCGTGGGGCCTGATGCAGATCCTGCCCGCAACCGGCCGCCGTTATGCGTCGCGCGTGGGTGTGCGCGCATTTTCCACGGCACGGCTGACCGATCCTGAGGTCAACGTCCGCATCGGCACGGCCTACTTCGCGGATCTCATCGGGCAGTTCAACGATGTGGCGTCGGCACTGGCCGCGTACAACGCTGGCGAGAGTCGCGTCGTGCGCTGGCGCGCGGAGCGGCCCGGCGCGCCGCGCGACGAGTTCATCGACGACATCCCGTTTCCGGAAACGCAGAACTACGTGAAGCGGATCATCGGCACGGCAGAAGACTATCGCCTCCTGTACGGCAATGCGCGTGTGGCGAGCGCGACTGACGCCGTCCGGTAGCCTCTCGTCTCTGTGATGACCCGATCCCGCACTTCCCAGAAGGCCGCGCGGTTCACGGAGTCGGTCATTCGTGAGATGACGCGTCTCGCGCTCGCGCATGGCGCCGTCAACCTTTCGCAGGGGTTTCCGGACTTTCCGGCGCCTGAAATTCTGAAGGAGGCGGCGTGCGAGGCGATCCGGCAGGACGTCAACCAGTACGCCGTCACGTGGGGCACGAAGGCCCTGCGCGAGGCCATCGCCGCGGACCGCCTCAGGCGATTCGGCGTCCCGGTCGATCCCGATCGCGACGTGACCGTCTGCTGCGGCTCGACTGAGGCGATGATCGCGACCCTGCTCGCCATCGTCGATCCGGGAGACGAGGTCATCGTCTTCGAGCCGTATTACGAGAACTACGGACCGGACGCCATCCTCTCCGGCGCGACGCCGAGGTTCGTCCGGTTGCGACCGCCGGCGCGACCGGAAGATGACTGGACCTTCGACCCCGACGAATTGACCGCCGCGTTCTCGAATCGCACGCGCGCCATCGTCATCAACACCCCCAACAATCCAACAGGCAAGGTATTCACGCGCGAGGAACTCGAGCACATTGCCGCGCTCTGCCAGCGCTGGAACGTGATTGCGGTGACCGACGAGATCTACGAGCACATCGTGTTCGACGGGCATGTGCATGTGTCGATGGCGACGATTGACGGGATGCGCGACCGCACGGTGACCATCAACAGCCTGTCGAAGACGTTCAGCGTGACCGGCTGGCGTGTGGGGTGGGCAGTTGCGCCCCCGGACATCGCGGGCGCCATCCGGAAGGTGCACGACTTTCTCACCGTGGGCGCGGCCGCGCCGCTGCAGGCGGCGGCCGCGTCCGCTCTTCAGGCGGCGCCCGAATACTACGTGAAGCTGGCGGCGGCCTATGCGGGCCGGCGTTCGCGGCTGTTGGGCATTCTCCGGTCGGCCGGATTCGTGTGCTATGAGCCCCGTGGTGCGTACTACGTGATGACTGACATCCGCGATTTCGGGTTCTCGAATGACGTGGACTTCGTGCGCCACCTGGTGACGTCGATTGGCGTCGCGGCCGTACCGGGCAGCAGCTTCTTCAGTGATAAGACGCACGGCCACATCCATGTCCGCTTCTGTTTTTGTAAGAAGGAAGAAACTCTGGCGGCGGCGGAGGTTCGGTTGGCAGCCTTGGTCTCTTGAAACCGGGAGTCCTAAGACTCCCGGTTTCATTACATTTTTCGTATCCTAGGCCATGCTCGAACTTGGACTCGATACGTTTGGTGACGTCACGGTCGATGCGGCCGGCAAGCCGCTCTCCCAGGCGCAAGTGCTGCGCAATGTGGTGCGGGAGGGCGTACTGGCCGATCAGGTGGGCGTCGACTTCCTGGGGGTCGGCGAACATCACCGCGATGACTTTGCCGTGGCTGCGCCGGAAGTGGTACTGGCGGCCATCGCCGGGCTGACGTCGCGCATCGTGCTTGGGTCGTCGGTCACCGTCCTGAGTTCCGACGATCCCATTCGTGTGTTCCAGCGATTCGCGACGCTTGACGCCATCTCCAGCGGACGCGCCGAGGTCATTCTCGGTCGTGGCTCGTTCACGGAGTCATTCCCGCTCTTTGGCTACGACCTCTCCCAGTACAGCACGCTGTTCGAAGACAAGATCGATCTCTTCGCCGCACTGCTCGACCAGAAGCCCGTCACCTGGAAGGGCCGCACGCGGCCGCCGCTGGCCAACCAGTCGATCTATCCGCCGGTCGAGTCGGGGCGCCTGCGGACTTGGGTCGGCGTCGGAGGCAGCCCCGAGTCCGTGGTTCGCGCTGCCCGGTACGGTCTGCCGTTGATCTTGGCCATCATCGGCGGCAGCCCGCGACGGTTCACGCAGTTCGTCGATGTGTACAAGACGGCGCTCGAGGGCTTCGGCAAGCCTTTGCTCCCGATCGGTGTGCACTCGCCCGGACACGTCGCGGAGACCGATGCCCAAGCCCGCGAAGACATCTGGCCGCACTACGCGGCGATGATGACCCGCATCGGCCGGGAACGCGGTTGGCCGCCCATGGCGCGCGATCACTTCGAACGCGAGGTCGGCCCTGAGGGTTCCCTCTACGTCGGCTCGCCTGAAACCGTGGCGCGTAAGATCGTGACGACCGCGAAGCTGCTGGGACTCTCGCGATTCGGCCTGAAGTACAGCGCGGGCACGATGCCACACGAGACGCTCATGAGGAGCATCGAGTTGTTCGGGACGAAGGTGATTCCGCTGGTGAGGGAAGGACTGGTCTGACGGGTAGAAGAGACCGGCTCTGAAGAGCAGAAGAGACCGGGTCTGGAATTACAAGACCCGGTCTCTTCTGACTGCCCGCTAGAATCTCACTCCCACCGAGAACCGGAACGTCCGCGGCACCGTGTAGGCGCTCTTGCTGATCGCCTGCCCGAACTTGTCGCCCTTGGCCCAGTTCACGCCCTCGACCGGCGTGGTCGTGAATGGGTTGAAACGGGCGTAGGTGGCCGAGTCCCATCGCGTCACGACCGTGGTGTTGATGTAGTCCCCGTTGAACACCTGAAACTGGTTGAACACGTTCAGCAACTGGAACTGGGCGAACAGTTCGGGACCACTGCCGGGTCCCACGCGCCGGGAGTACGAAAACGCAAGGTCCGTCCGCTTCATGGCGTCCGTTCTGAAGGCATCGCGCGCGGTGAAGAAGTAGCTCACCGGAATCGGCGGCGTCACGTAGCCGACGTCGGTGACAAAGCGGGTGGAGTCGACGGCCCCGACCGCGCCATACGGCGTGCCTGAATCGATCGACTGGACGGCGGATACCGTCATCGTGCCCAGGCGGTGCCAGGGCAGTGCGTAGGTGGCCCAGAGGCGCGCGCGGTGCCGCTGGTCCGCGGCGAGATCACCGGTTGGATAGCCCCAGGATTCCTTGGAGTACTCCGGATAGGACAGGATGTCGCTGTCCAGCGGACCGGTGTTCACGTTCTCGCCATTCACGTTGCCGCGCAGTTCGGACAGCGTGTAGCTGCCGCCCACGTTCACACCGCCGCTTGCGCGGTAGTTGCCGATGAAACTGAGGCCGCGGTAGGTGCGGGTGAGCGCGTCCGTGTTCTGGAGCAGTTTGAGATCATACGGCTGACCGAAGGTGTCGAATACGGTGCCCGTGGTCGTATCGATGCGGCCCGCGTAGAAGTCGCCGTACGTGCGGTTCACGAAATCCACCCGCACGGACGCGCGGCTGCCAAGCTGCTGGCTGACGCCAACAGACGCTTCGTCGGTGTGCGGCGATTTGAGGGAGCCATCGATCTTCGAGGACACGCCGGGAATATTCACGAAGAACGGACCGTAGTTCGGGTCGTTCTGTGCCAGCGCAAACCAGTCGAACACTTGACGCAGGGCGTCGGCACTGCTCACCAGAGGCCCGCCCTCGTTGATGGGGGCGCCTTCGTATGCGAAGGCAATGATCGACGGGTTGCCGGCCGCGGAGGTCGACCCGGCCACGGCATTGTTGATCGCGGACACGTACCGGTTGAATCCCACGCGGAACGACGTTCGGCCATCGCCCTTGGGGTCGTACGCCATCGCAAAATGCGGACCGATGACACTGTCATTGGCGACAAGCGCGTCGGAAGCGTCTCGACCGGCACTCTTGTCGTAGCGCAAACCTAAACTGAACGACAGGTGGCGATCGAAGGCCCAGGAATCATTGACGAAGAACGAATGCGTGCGGAAGTTGGTGCCCTTGCTGTTCTGCTGCACGGGCCAGTGAATGATGTAGGTGCTGCCGTCCGGATCGATGATCGGATACACCACGCCGTTGTCGCCCACGAAGGAACTGGTCGCCCACACGTGGTAGTCCGAGCCGGATTGGTGATTGTCTGCGAACGTCTTGTCGTTGAATCCGTCGTAGCCGAACACGATGTCGTGGGAGCCCGACTTCGACGAGACGAAGTAGCTGCCTTTTACCACCAGGTCATCGTTGTCACGCCGTTCCTCCGGGCACACCGCGCAGAAGTTCGGCGCCCACCAGTAGGCGCCTGTCTGCTGGTCCAGCAGCGGTGTGCCGTTGATGAGGTCGGTCTGCGACCCGCCTGCGTTCTTGAACGTGAAGCGACGGGCGGAGTACTGACCTTCGAGGAAGAACTTGCCGCCGAATGAGCCCGTGTAGTGCAGGCCCAAGAGGTTCTGCGGATAACTGGGGTTCGTCAGGCTGGCGAGGTCCATCACGCCTGCGGAGTTCGGGTACGCGGAGTTCTTCTGCGCTTCCCTGATGCCGATGTACGACAGTTCGATGCGTTGACCGATCGCCGGGGAATGGGTGAGCTTGCCCTCGAACCGCTTCTCGTTGTCCTCGAAGGTGTAGGGGACCTTGGAGTACCCCGTCTGGCGCGCCAACTGCGTGTCAGCGAGCCGACCGGCGCCGAAGAACCAGAGGCGGTCCTTGAGGATCGGGCCCCCGAGCGTGAATTCCGAGGTGGGGACCGTCTTGTTCACCTTCGGTTCTCCGAACGGCGATACGGTGCGCCAGTTGTCGTTTGAGAAAGATTCGCGGAACGAACCGCTCAGCGTGTTGCCGCCGGACTTGGTCAGCGTGTTCACGATGCCGCCGCTGAAGCGACCATATTCTGCCGATACGTTCGAGGTCGTGACCGTGGTCTCCTGAATCGCGTCCTCGATGAAGAGATTGAAGGGGTCACCGCGCAAGTTGTCCTGAATTTGAACCCCGTTCACCATGAACGAGTTTTCGAAGGACATCGCACCTGAAAAAGAGTAGTTGCCACCGGGGCCCGTCGCGTGGACCGACGGGGACAGATTCACGGCAGACAGCATCGTGCGGGACGTCGGCAGAAGGTTGAGGGTCGTCTGCTTGAAGTTCGCCGCGCCTTCGATGGTGTTGAGGAACTGGCGCGTCTCGCCCACGACCGTCACGGATTCCTTGACCGCGGCGGTCTGGAGCGTGACGTCGATGGTCACCGGTTCTCCGGCGGCAACGGCACGGCTGTTACTGGCCGCGGCGAAACCGGCCTTCTCGAAGGAGAGCGTGTAGTTCCCCGGCGGCAGCAGCTTGAAGATGTAGTCGCCGTTCGCCGATGTGGTGGCCTTCTGCTCACCCTGAAGACTCGTCGATGTGGCCGTGACCGTCACCCCAGCGACAGGGCGGCCCTGGGTGTCAAACACCTGACCGGTTACGCTGCCCGTGGGACTCTGCGCCGCAACCACCAGCGGACCGAGCAAAAGAAAGGTAAAGGTAACCAATGCAATGAGTTTCAGTGGCGTGTGTCGAGCCATGCGATGAGCCTCAGTAGCCATACAAGTGAGAAAACCTAGCAATAGCGGTGCCCGCGGCCCGGCGGCCATCAAGTCACATGGGCCGCGCAGGGCTGACGACCCCTGTCTGGTCATCGGCGCGAATCGAGAAACCTTCGAAGTTCCCAGCAGAAGACCGTTTTTCGCAGTTACACATTTGTTCGCTGACAGGCGCTTTTGTGATCGCTCGGCCGGCGTGGGAGGGGCCGACAGACTAGAATGGCGGCCGGTCGGCGGGAACCGGCTTCCCTGGCCGTTCCCCGTCCTACCCGTCCACCGTGCGTCGCGCGCTTCGAACTTTCGTCGGCCCGGTCGTCCTGGCGACCGGGATCTGGTGCGCCGCCGGCGTCGTCGCGCTGCCGTCCGCTGACGCCCTGTCAACCCGTGTCGTCTCGCTACCAGCCTGGTGGTTGTTCATCGCGACGCTGGGGGCCGCGTGGCTGGTGCCGTCGTACCGGAAGGCGCCTAGCCTTGCCACCCCGGCGCTACTGAGTGTACTACCCTGGCTGCCGATTCCACTGCCGACGTTCCTGCTGATCTGGACCGGCCGGCTGGCCTGGGTTCCGATCGGCCTCTCGCTCGTGGCCATGGCGCGCAGCCTGAGGCCACCCTCCGCCGGCTCACTTGGCGAACGGGCCTCAGACCACCTCCCGCGGCGGCAGGTGATCTCGGCGGCGCTGCTCACGGCAGTCGCACTGATGGCGACGGCGTGGGCCATTGCGCCGAGGCTGCCGGGCGGGGACGAGCCACACTATCTGATCATCACGCAAAGCCTCCTCGAGGATGGCGATCTCCAGATTGAGAACAACCACCAGGCTCGTGACTACGCGAGCTACTTTTCCGGCACCTTGAATCCGGATTTCCTCCGCCGTGGACGCGACGAGATCATCTATTCGATCCACGCGCCAGGGCTGCCCCTGATCGTGGCTCCGCTGTTTGCCGTCTTTGGCTACCCCGGCGCCCAGGCGACGCTGATGCTGTGTGGGATGGTGACCGGCGCGTTGATTTGGGCATGCGCGTGGATCGCCACGCGGTCCGCCAGCGCCGCGTGGTTTGCGTGGGCCGCGATCGCCTCATCGCTGACGTTTCTCGTTCAAGGCGTCAGCATCTTTCCCGACGGCCCGGCCGGGACGATCGTGGCTGCGTCCACCCTCGTGCTGCTCAGGTTGGAACGACGATGGGTGGTGAGTCGCCGGACGCTGGTGGCGTTGTCTGCCACGCTCGCGTGGCTGCCGTTCCTGCACACGCGTCTCGCGACTGTTTCAGCGGGCATTGGTGCCGCCGTGCTCTGGTACCTCGCCACGGAGGCCCAGCGCTCGGCCGCGGACCGGCGCGGCCGGATCCTGGCCTTTTTCGTCGTCCCGGCGGTCGGATTCGTTGCCTGGCTCGGCTACTTCCAGATTCTCTACGGCACGCCAAATCCCGCGGTGGCCTACGGGTCGCATCCGGAGACGAGGCTCGCCTATGTTCCCGGTGGCGTGTTGGGGCTGCTCTTCGATCAGGATTTTGGTCTGTTCGCGTTTGCGCCGGTGCTCGCCGCGGCTGTCGTCGGGTGGCTGCGCCGCGATCAGGCGGTCGCGACTGGACGATCGGTGTTGGGTGCGACCGTTCTCTGCCTCGCCGCAGTGGGCACCTATTGGATGTGGTGGGGAGGCTTGCCCGCAACGCCGGCGCGGTTCGCGGCGGCGATTCTTCCGGCGCTCGCGCCTGGGCTCGCTGGGGCGTGGTGGCGGTCCGGTCGCACGGGCCGGACGGTACTCAGTGCCCTCGTGGTGCTCACGACCGTGCTGAGCGTGGCGCTGCTGGGCGTCGGGCGTGGCACGCTCGCGTGGAACACGTATGACGCGCACGTCCCCTGGCTGAGCTGGCTCGGAACCTCAACCGATCTCGCACGCGGGCTGCCGAGCTTCTTCTGGGATCTGGATCCCGGCGTCGTCGCGAGTGAGTGGCCCTTCGTGGTGCACGTGCTGGCGCTCCTCTCGGTCATTCTGGTGCTCAGCCTGGTGACGCGCGCCATCGCGCGTCGCAGCCGCGCGCCAGAGGTCCTCGGCTCCTGGGTGGTCGCCGCCGGACTGATGGCCTGTGCCCAACTGGGCTGGTGGATCACCCAGGCACCCTCCCTGCAGCCGATGGGCTCACAGGTCCGCATGCTCGACCGCATTGTGCGCGGTGCCCCAGCACGGGTCCTTTCACCGTCGCAGCCGTTTGGCCGGCCCGCAGATCCTCGGGACCTCGTCATTGAGGTGCCACACGCCAGACTCGCGACGTC
This sequence comes from Acidobacteriota bacterium, assembly GCA_039933635.1. Taxonomy (GTDB): domain Bacteria; phylum Acidobacteriota; class Vicinamibacteria; order Vicinamibacterales; family SCN-69-37; genus JBDTNQ01. The sequence continues at coordinate 14,716 of JBDTNQ010000062.1, read as the reverse complement.
GCCCACGACAAGTTGGATTAGTGTTCCCGCCCTGCCGCCCGGCGACTACCTGTTGACCATCACCGAACGTCGGCCGGTCGGGGGGAGTCTGACGATGAGAGTGGGTGAGGGGCTGGAGCCGCAGATGTTCGGCCTCGCCCATCAGACGGAGCAGACGATCGTACTGCCGTTCCAGTCCGGAGTTTCAGGTCTGGTATTCGAGCCGGATGCAGTGCTGGGCGCCGCGGGGCCGCAGTTGGTGTTGAGGAAAAGGTAGGACAGAACCGAACCTCAGAACCTCAGAACCCAGAACCTTGATTTCAGTACCTGACGGCCGCGCCGAACCAGAGGCCCTGAAACTTCAGGTCCCCGGAATCCTTCTCGATCACCATGAAGTTCGTGACCTTGCGCCAGCCCATCTGGAAGCCGACGTTGTTCGTGAAGTTGTAGGTGCCGTGCACGTCCCAATCGAAGTACTTCGCCTGATATTTCGGATCGACGTTCGGCAGCTTGAATCCCGTCACCGAGAAGTCCACCGCCAGCGCTGGTAGCGGATAGGCGCGGCCGATCGCGCCTATCGCGGGCAGGGGCGCGGAACGCTTATTGAACTCGTCGATGGCCGGCGAAATGATGGGCGTCCTCGTCGTCAGCCGCGCTTCCGCCGTCGTCATCCGCGCTTCGAGCAGCAGACCCACGAAGCCGCGCGGCTTGTAGAGAAAGTCGTACTCGTAGCCCAGCCGCCAGACTTTCCAGGTGAACTTGGATTCGACCGGGACCGCGACCGGGAACTTGATGCCGTTGAAGACCAGCACTTGCTTGAACGAGGTCTGCGCCTCGTACTGAATCGGCGTGTACTGGATGTTGAACTTCGACCTTTTCGATGGCCTCAGGACGATCCGGAAGTCCTTGAATCGTGTCTTCGTGTAGCCGAGGTCGGTGAGCAGATTGATTTCGGAGCCGGTGATCTTGAACTGCTCACTCGAGATCGTGCCCGCGAGATCCGGATTCCAGAGTGTGCCGCTCAGCTCGACGTGGTATTTCTCGCCGATGACGGAACTGCCGGAGTCCGGCGCCGAGTACTGGGCAAGCGCCTGGACTGGTGCGACGAGGGCGGCCAACGCCACCGCGAGGGGAGGGATGCATCGCGGAGCGAGCCGGGGGAAAAACCGCATTGTTATACTGCCTCCATGATCAAGGCGCTTGAGCGCCTTCTGCCGTACATCACACGCGTTCGACGACCGGTTGCGCTGGGACTGGCATGCATCCTTTTTGCCACTGCCATTTCCCTCGTCTCCCCCTGGCTCCTGAAATTCGTCGTCGACGGTCTGTTACGGGGGGAGGATCGGACTCGTCTGGCTTGGTATGCCCTTGGAATCGTTGGGCTTGCCGTCGCCGATGGCGCGTTCCGATACTTCATGCGCACTCAGCTTATCGGCGCCTCTCGCCAAATCGAGTATGACCTGCGGGCGGAATTTTTTGCACACCTGGAACGCCTGCCGCAGGCCTACTTCGAGGCCAACCGGACGGGCGACCTGATGTCCAGAGCCACCAATGATTTGAGTGCCGTCCGCATGATGGTCGGACCGGCGCTCATGTACTTCGCGAGCACGGCTCTGGGCTTCGTCGTCGCGGTCGCCATCATGTGCTCCATCGACGCCCGGCTGACGCTCATTGCGCTCTTGCCGCTGCCGGGCGTGACCCTGGGCACTCGCTACTTCGGCCGGGCGATCCACGACCGATTCGAACGCATCCAGGCTCAGCTCTCCGACATGAGCGCGGTGGTGCAGGAGGCCCTCGCGGGCGTCCGCGTCGTCCGTGCCTATGGTCAGGAGCCGGCCGAGGTGGCGCGCTTCGCACGCGCCAACGACGAGTACGTCCGGCGCAACCGCGGGTTGATTCGGCTACAGGCCGCGTTCTATCCCACGCTGACCCTGTGCTTCGGCCTGAGTGGCGTGCTCGTGCTCTGGTTCGGCGGGCGGGACGTGATGCGGGGCACCATGACCCTGGGCGAGTTCGTGGCGTTTGGTCGCTACCTCGTCCTGTTGAGCTGGCCGCTCATCGCCTTCGGCTGGGTGATCAACCTCGTGCAGCGGGGCGTGGCTTCATGGGAACGGATGCTCGAGGTGCTCGATGCGCCGGGCATCGTGGAGACACCCTCCACGGCGGTCAGCACGCCGATCCGTGGCGCCATTGAGGCGCGGCATCTGTCGTTCCGGTATCCCGGTGCCGAGACGGACGCGCTTTCCGATGTGTCGTTCGTGCTCGAGGCCGGGGAAACCCTCGCGATCGTTGGCGCGACGGGCTCGGGAAAGTCGACCCTGGTTCAGTTGCTGAGCCGGCTTCGGGAGCCACCGCCGGGCACGTTGTTCGTGGATGGCATGGATGTTCGCGATCGGCCACTGGCTGAACTCCGCGCGGCCATGGCCGTTGTGCCGCAGGAGGCGTTCCTGTTCTCGGAAACGGTGGGCGGCAATATTCTTTTTGGCGTCGACGCCGACTGGGGCAGCGACGAGACGCGATCGCTCGTTGCCCGGGCCGCCGAGGGCGCCGTATTGAGCGACGACGTGTCCGGCTTCGCGGACCGGTTCGACACCGTCGTCGGCGAGCGGGGTATCACGCTGTCCGGCGGCCAGAAGCAGCGTGTGGCGCTCGCGCGCGCGATGTTGACGGATCGCCAGATCCTGCTGCTGGACGACACGATGTCCGCGGTCGACACCGCGACCGAGTCCGCGATCCTGCACCAGCTCAGAGACGTCCGGCGATCGCGCACCTGCGTGATCGTCGCGCACCGCATTTCGGCGGTGCGCGACGCCGATCTGATCCTCGTGCTGGCGGCCGGTCGTGTCATCGAGCGGGGCACGCATGAAAGCCTGGTGGCTTTGAACGGCCTCTATGCCGATCTCGAGCGCCGGCAACGTCTCGAAGACGAGCTGGCCCATGCGTGAGCGAGGGGCGCCGTGAGCGTCATCGACGATCCGCTGCCCGCCAAGGGGTACGACGCCAGGCTGATGCGCCGGCTCGTGACCTATCTGCGTCCGCACGCCGGCGCCGTGACGCTGGCTGCCGGGGCGATCCTGCTGTCGTCGGCCGCGGAACTCGTGCAGCCGTGGATCACGCAGCAGGCCATCGATCGCGATATCGCCCGAGGAGACGTGCCCGGTCTCGCGCGGATGGTCACGATCTACCTGGGCCTCCTGGTCTTCGGCTTCGTCGCGGAGTACGCCCAAACGCTGATTCTGCAGACGACCGGTCAGCACATCCTCCACCGCCTGCGCGCTCAGGTGTACGCGCACCTGCAGAAGCTGGAACTGCGCTACTACGACCGACACCCCGTCGGCCGGCTGATGACGCGGGTGACGACCGACGTCGATGCGTTGAACGAGCTGTTCACGTCCGGCGTGATCACGGTGCTCGGCGACCTGCTGGCGCTCACCGGCATCATGGTGGCCATGCTCTTCATGAACTGGCGGCTGGCGCTCGTCGCGTTCTCCGTCTTGCCGCTGATCCTGTGGGTCGCGCATTGGTTCCGGACCAACGTCCGTGAGTCCTACCGGCGGGTGCGCGGTCTCGTCGCCCGCCTGAACGCCTTCCTGCAGGAGCATCTGACCGGCATGGCGGTCGTGCAGCTGTTCAACCAGGAGGAGCGGACGCGGCGTCGCTTCGGGGCGATCAATCGCGAGCATCGCGATGTCAATATCGCGTCGATTTTCTATTACGCGTTGTTCTATCCGCTGATTGAAATCATCGCGGCCGTGTCCGGTGCGCTCATCATCTGGTACGGCACCGGCTGGGCGCGCGAAGGCACGATCACGGTGGGAGTGCTCGTGGCATTCCTTCAGTACTCACGGCGTTTTTTTCAACCGATCGCGGACCTGTCGGAGAAGTTCAACGTGATGCAGGCGGCAATGGCCGCGGCCGAGCGCATCTTCGGAGTGCTCGATACGCCGCCGGCCCTGCTCGATCCGGCTGCGCCCGTCGTGCCCGCTGACGCGAGGGGCCGGATCCAGTTCGACCACGTGTGGTTCGCGTACGACGACGAGCATTTTGTGCTGAAGGACGTGTCGTTCACGATCGAGCCCGGTCAACGGGTCGGCATCGTGGGGGCCACGGGATCCGGGAAAACGACCTTGATCAATCTGCTGTTGCGGTTCTACGACGTGCAGCGGGGGCGCGTGCTGGTCGACGGCGTCGACGTCCGCGAGTGGGACGTCCGGGCGTTGCGGAGGCTGTTTGGCCTCGTCCTGCAGGACGTGCACCTGTTCTCAGGGACGATTGCCGACAACATCCGCCTGGGAGAACAGATGATTGACGATGCAGCGATTGCGCGGGCGGCTGACGCGGTGCATGCGCACGACTTCATCATGGCCAGGCCGGGCGGCTATGCGTCGACGCTCGCCGAGCGCGGCGCGTCGCTCTCCGTGGGGCAGAAGCAGCTCTTGTCGTTTGCGAGGGCGTTGGCGTTCGATCCTGCGGTGCTGCTGCTCGACGAAGCGACGTCCAGCGTGGACACCGCCACCGAGGTGCTGATCGAAGATGCTCTGCACGTGATCATGAGCGGCCGCACGGTCCTCGCGATCGCCCATCGACTCTCCACGATCCAGGACATGGACGTGATCCTCGTCCTCCACAAGGGCGAATTGCGGAGCAGGGACGCCATCAGGAACTGGTCGCCGCGCGCGGGCTGTATCACCGGCTCTACGAACTCCAGTATCGCCACCCGGCAGTGACCTCCTGACACTACTTGGTTTTTGGGGTGTGGGCGTTGGGATTCCAGCCCATCCGGAGCACGGTGATGCTGACGGGGCGCCGGCCGAACTCGAGGGCTTCGTTGCAGCTCCAGACGTAGAGGTCGAGGTGCTTGCCGAGCACTTTGGGACCAGTGTCGAGGACGGTGTAGATGCCCCGGTGCCGTTCGGGGACACCGTCGAGCTGAATGACCGATCCTTCCGGCAGGATGTGGGGATCGGCGGCCGCAACCCCCTCTTTGACGTCCACGCCCGATGCTGTGATCTCACCCTTACAGTAGGCCGTCGCCACGAACCGGAGCTTGGCGTTCGCCATCGTCGCGACGGGCAGTCCACCCACGCTTCGGGAGTCGATGACCGTGGCCTGATAGAGCAGCAGGAAGGCGCAGGCTCCGATAGCCGTGGCCAGGAACTTTCTCCGCAGGGATCGCGAGAGCAGCATCCGCCCTTAGGCTACCCCGTGCGCGGGGCGAAAGTGCAATAGAAAACGGCGGCGTGAAACGAGGAGGTCAAGACTGTAAGGTCTTGAATTTGCTGCCATTACAGTTTCGTGCTGGGCCGAGATCCGAAGGAGAAATGGCGACGAATCACCCTGGGGGTGATTCGAGCGGCTAGAAGTGCGAGAACCCCTCTGGTAACGAACCTCGCTGACCGTCGCGTTCCAGCCAGACTCCTGGCTCCGCGACGAAGGTTCCGACCTTCGTCATCGGGAGGCTCGAGCAGCGACGAGCCGCCGCGATCAGCCGGGAGCGGCGCCTGGGTGAGACCGCAAACGCCAGCTCGTAGTCCTCGCCGCCGGTGACCGCGAGCTCCACCGGGTCACGGCCGGCCGACTGCGCCCAACTGGCCGCGGTCTCGAGCATCGGCAGCGCACCGGCGTCGATCACCACGCCGAGGCCCGCAGCGGAGGCCAGACGACTCGCCGCGTCGGCGAGACCATCCGAGAGGTCGATGCCCGCGGCGGCCGCGCGCGAGCGGCCGACAATGCCACCGAATCGCAGTCGCGGCTCGGGTCGCTCGTACCGTGCCAGGCAGTCTCCGGCCGCTGTCTGCACGTCGTGTCTGGATCGTCCGGACTGCAGCATGCCGAGTGCGGCCGCCGCACTGCCCAGCGTCCCCGTCACGTACAGCTCGTCGCCCCGCCTTGCCCCCTCGCGCCGGAGCGCGCGCCGATGGCCGACCGTCCCAATTGCCGTGACGTCGATCACCACGGGCCCTGGCGAACGGGTCATGTTTCCGCCCACGAGGTACGCGCCACTTGTTGTCGCGAGACCGAGGTAGCCGTCGAGCAAGGCGTCGAAGTCGTCGAGCGGGAAGTCCGCGGGCAGCGCCAGGCTCAGCAGCGAGGCGCGTGGCGCTGCGCCCATCGATGCGAGGTCGCTGAGGTTGACCGCGAGCGCCTTGTACCCGATGGATTCCGCCGGCGACCATTCGCGCCGGAAGTGCACCCCCTCGACGAGGCTGTCGGTTGTGATGACTTCGTCCATGTTGCGCGCCGGGCGCAGCACTGCGGCGTCATCGCCGATGCCGATCTGGACGAAGGCGGGCGCGGGCGCCACACGCCGTTGCAATCGCGCGACCAGCGCGCGCTCGCCAAGGCTTGAAATGGTGGGGGACATCAGGAGGAAGAAGCGCCCCGCTTTGCCGTGTGGGGAGGTCGTTGAACCTGCAAAGCAGGTGGAGCCACTTGAAGTCGCGCTTTAGGCTTCCTCACCACGGAGGCATGCACACCACGCAACATTGCGACTCACTTTGTTAAAGAACATCGGCTCAAGCGACTCTCCGAACCATCACGAACAAAGCAGGGCAAGGAGGATGGTACAACAAGAGACCGGGTCTCGCTCACGTATCTGGCGAGACCCGGTCTCTTCGTCACTGGTTGACCACTTTCGCACGCGCGTCCTCGAGCACGGCGTCCACAAGACGTTCGATCTCCTGCGCGCGCAGATGCAAGCGTTGCTCGGAGCCGACGGAGTCGGCGCGCGCGCGATGCAGTTCGTCCACGATGTTCAACGCGGCGATGACGGCAATCCGCAGCGGGTCGGCGCTCGACAGTTCGCGCGAGGCCGACTGCATCCGCTCGTCCAAAAACAGCGCCAGTTCGCTGATGTACTGAGGATCGAGATCGCTGCGGACCGCGTACCGCTGCCCGTGAATGTCGACCTGTACGACCTTGGACATAAGGGGACTCTCGAGCTCAGAGGTTCAGTTTGTCGATCTGGGTGATCATCTGCGCCACGCGCTGACGAATGAGCTCGCGCTCCTCGCGCAGCGTGCCGACCTCGGCCGACGTGCTGGCGGCCTCGTTCAAGCGCGAACGCGAGGCCTCGAGTTCGCGCTGCAGCCGCCCGATCTCGTCGGCGGCCTTGGCGCGTTCCTCGCGCAGCGTGTCAATCATGTCGACCAGTTGGCGTACTTTTTCTTCGAGACGATCGATGGGCTGCACGTCGGTTGCGGTCGCGGTTCGTGACATCAGAACACCAGCCGGAAAACGGTCAAAAGAGAGAAGGCCGTCCGCGCACGAGACGTGCGGGCCGACAAGACAGACGATTCGACGATCAACGAGGCGCGAACGAGCGGACGGTTCGCGATGGTGGACGACCTATCGGCCGCGCAGCGTCGCCTGATGGTGCGTGGTGAGCGCATGGACGATGGCCTCGACTGCCTGCTGGACCTCCGCGTCCATCAGCGTACGATCGGCGTGCTGGAACGTCAGCCGAATCGACAAACTGATCTGGCCCTCCGGCACGCCTTTCCCGTGATACCGATCGAACTCGCGCACCGAAACGAGGGTGTCAGGTGCGCTCGAGCGAATCGTGCCACGAACATCCGCGGCAGGCAAGCGCTCATCGATCAGTATCGACAGGTCCCGCACGACGAAGGGGTAACGCGGCAAGGCGCGTATGGCGGTCGGCGTCGTCGACGCCAACCGCATGAGCGGCGCGAGATCCAGTTCACCGACGAACACGGGGTCGTCCGTGCTCGGAATCGTCGCGAGCCGGCCCATCCAGCCTGCGGGCTGACCGGCAATCAGCAGCGAGGCGCGCTGGCCGCGCGTCAGCCATGACGCGTCATCGGCTGCTGCGACCTCGAGCGTCACGCCGAAGGTCTCGGCGACGAACTCGGCAATGCCCTTCGTGTCGGCGAACGTCAACTCGGCCCCCGGCTGACTCCAGTGGTCGCCGCGCGAGCCGCTGATCGCCCAGCCCACGCATGTGCGTTCGCCGGCCGCCCGAGAGAAGACCGGACCCAGTTCGAAGAGGCGCACGTCGGTTGCCTGGCGGTTGCGGTTGTAGGTGAGCGACTCGAGCAGTCCGGGAACGAGCGACGGCCGCAGGACCGCGAACTTCTCCGAAAGAGGGTTCGTGATCGCGACCAGGTCCCCCGGCGTCGAAAAGGGCGCGGCGGCGGCCGTCTCCATGAAGGTGAACGTGTTCGCTTCCTGCAATCCGGCACCGCAGAGGCGACGACGAATCAGGCGCCCCAGCCCAACGCCTGGCGCCGACGGGCGGGGCAGGGTGCGGAGTGCCGGGAAGGTGGCCGGGATGCGATCGAGACCCCAGTGCCGGCCAATCTCTTCGATCAGATCGGCCTCGCGCGTGATGTCCACGCGGAAACTGGGCACGTCGACCTCCCATCCATCCGGACGGACGTTGAGCGTGAAGGCCAGCGCCTTGAGGATGCGGCCGACTTCTGCGTCGGGAACCAGGTCGCCGAGCACCTGCGCGACCCGTGCCCGGCGCAGGGCAATGCGGCGCGTCGCGACGGGCTTCGGGAAAACGTCGGTCACGCCGCCCACGAGGCGCCCCGCCCCAATCTCGGCGATCAGGGCCGCTGCACGCGCGAGGGCCGTTACGGGCGCCGCGAGGTCGGTGCCGCGCTCGAAGCGCATGGAGGCTTCCGTCTTGAGGCCGAGGCGGCGACTGGTCGCCCGCACGCTCTGGGGCAGGAACCACGCGCTTTCGAGGGCCACGCGGGTCGTCGACGCCGACACTTCCGATGCCGCGCCACCCATGACGCCGGCCACCGCGATGGCTCGGTCGCGATCGGCAATCACGATCATCCCGTCGTCGAGCGTGCGTGTCTCGTTGTCGAGTGTCGTCAACGGCTCCTCTGGCCGCGCCCGCCGCACACGGATCTCACTGCCGGCGAGCCTGGCGGCGTCGAAGGCGTGCAGCGGATGCCCGGTCTCGAGCATCACGTAATTCGTGACGTCGACGATGTTGTTGATGGGGCGGACGCCGGCCGCCGCCAGCCGCGCGGCGAGCCACGCCGGAGACGGGCCGACGGTCACATCCATCACGATGAGCGCGTAGCGGCCGCAGCCGGCGTCGCCCACCGACGCCTTCACCGGCGTCTGGCCGGAGGGCAGCGCCGGCACGAGCCGTCGTCCGCGTAGCAGGTCGAGACCGAACGCCGTCGCAGCCTCGCGCGCGAGCCCCATCACGCTCATGCAGTCGGGCCGATTGGCCGTGATCTCGAAATCGATCACGTCGCCGTCGATGCTGTCGACTGCGAAACCGCACGAGCCGAGGCGCGCGGCGACGAGCCCCGCGTCGCGTGGCACGTCGACGAACTCCTGAAGCCAGTCGATTGGCAACTTCATGGCGCCAGTTGTTCCAGGAAGCGCAGGTCGTTCTCGTAGAACATGCGGATGTCATCGATGCCGTAAAGCCGCAGCGCGAGGCGTTCGATACCCACGCCGAACGCGAACCCGGTGTAGCGCTCGGGATCGTAGCCGACCGCTTCGAACACCGCGGGGTGCACCATGCCGCAGCCGAGGACCTCGATCCATCCGGTGTGCTTGCAGAGCGCGCAGCCCGTGCCGTTGCAGCCCTGGCACTCGACGTCGAGTTCCGCTGACGGTTCCGTGTAGGGGAAGAAACTGGGACGCAGCCGCGTCTTCACTCGGGCATCGAAGAAGCGCTCCGCAAAGCCCTGCAGCGTGCCCTTCAAGTCACCGAGCGACACGCCCTCGCCGACGACGAGGCCTTCGACCTGCGTGAACATCGGCGTGTGGGTCGCATCGAAGTCGTCGCGGCGATAGACGCGGCCGGGCGCGATGATGCGGACGGGCGGCTCGTGCGTCTCCATGTAGCGGATCTGCATGCCCGACGTGTGCGTGCGGAGCAGGCTCGCCTGGCGGCCCTTCGCGTCCGCGGGCATCTTGTCGGCGAGATACAAGGTGTCCTGCATGTCGCGCGCGGGGTGCTCCGCGGGCATGTTGAGCGCTTCGAAATTGTGCCAGTCGTCTTCGAGCTCGGGACCTTCGATAATCTCGTAGCCCATACCGAGGAAGATGTCCTCGATCCGCTCGCGCACCTGGGTGAGGGGGTGCCGCCGGCCGGACGCGGGGCTGCGGCCGGGCAGCGTGATGTCGACCGCACCGGCGGGGACAGCCTCGGCGTCGAGGGCAGCCTCGCGCGCGGCGAGCACCTCTTCAATTGTCTGCTTGAGCGTGTTGATCGCGGCGCCAAGGACCCGGCGTTCGTCGGGTGCGGCGGAGGCGACCGCCTTCAGCAGGGTCGTGACGAGACCGTGCTTCCGGCTGAGGAAGCGATCGCGCACAGCCTTGACGTCGGCGACGGACGTCGCCGACGTCAAGGACTGGTCGAAATCGGCGCGCAGCGCCGAGAGATCGGGGGGCTGGGCCATGGGGACACGACGCCGGGCGCTGGCGGGAACCCCGTGGACCGGGTTCCCGCGCGCCGGGCGATTCGAATCAGGCGTGTGCGGTCGGACGCGCGCCCTGGGCCTGTTCGGCGAGGCGCGTAAACGCCGTGGGATGCTTGACGGCCAGATCCGCGAGGCTCTTACGATCGAGCCCGATGCCTGCGGCTTTCAGGCCACTCATGAACTGTCCGTAGCTCAACCCGTTGGCACGCGCCGCGGCGTTGATGCGCACGACCCAGAGGCGGCGGAAGTCACGCTTCTTGCGGCGCCGGCCGCTGTACGCGTAGTTGAGGGCCTTATCGACCGCTTCCTGGGCGGCCTGGTACAGCTTGCTCTTGGTGGCGTAGAACCCCTTGGCGCGCTTGAGCAGCTTCTTGCGCTTGGCGCGGCGAACGGTTCCTCTTTTTACGCGGGGCATTGGATCCTCTTCGATTGAAAACTAAAACTGGGAAGCCAAAAGCCAAACGACGCGACCCATTGGCGAGGTGTTCGCCCGTCGGGTTCATGGCGTTTGAGTCTTCAGCTGGCGTCGTCTCCGCCTAGTCGTACGGCAACATCCGCTTCAGCCGCTGCTGATCGACGGGGTCGACCAGGACGGTGCCACGCATCTTGCGCTTCCGGCCGGTCGGCTTGCTCGTCAGGATGTGGCGCTTGAACGCCTTGGCCCGGACGAACTTTCCGGTACCGGTCTTCTTGAAGCGCTTCGCGGCGCCACGGTGGGTCTTCAGCTTCGGCATGATGTCCTCAAACAACCGACTAACGGCTTATGACTACGGCTCGCGGACTACGACGTGCGGTCCGTTCCCTGTGCACTCGGCGCCGCACGCTTCATGCCGGGTTTCGGCGCGAGAATCGTGTGGAGCTGGTTGCCTTCCTTTTGCGGCTCGGACTCGGTCACCGCAATATCAATCAGTTCGCCCACCAGCCGCTCGAGAATCCGTCGTCCGATCTCCGGATGGGCGTTCTCGCGGCCGCGGAAGAAGATCGTCGCCTTGACCTTGTCGCCTTCGGCCAGGAAGCGCTCGATGTGCTTCTTCTTGAACTGATAATCGTGCTCGTCGACCTTCGGCCGGAACTTGATCTCCTTGACGAGGATCACCTTCTGGTGCTTCTTCGCCGAGCGCGCGCGCTTCTGCTGCTCGTACTGGAACTTCCCGAAGTCCATGATCCGGCACACCGGAGGCACGGCCGTCGGCGAAATTTCGACGAGGTCCAAGCCCTTCGTGCGCGCGAGCGCCAGGGCCTGCGGCGGCGGCATGATGCCCAGTTGCTCGCCGTTGTCGTCGATCACCCGGATTTCCCGTACCCGGATGCGCTCGTTGGTGCGAACACGGTCGTCCCGTCTCGGGCCGCGATCGAAAGCGATAACTACCTCCAGTACAAACTTCAAACTTCGCCCCGCGACTCACTCGGGGCGTCGACCTTCGAACTGAACGCTACATCGACGAGCTAGCCCTCGCGGCCCCTCTGGCGCACTTCCTCGCGGGCCGTATTCACGAACTCGTCGATGGCCCGGCTGCCCAGATCCCCGCCTGTCCGGCTCCGGACCGACACCAGCCCATCGGCGGCCTCGCGGTCGCCCACGACCAGCATGTAGGGCACCTTCTGCAACTGTGCCTCACGAATCTTATAACCAATCTTTTCCTGCCGCTCGTCGATGGAGACCCGGAGCCCCCCCTCGGCCAGCCTGGCCTCGACCGTCCGGCAGTAATCCAGGTGGCGATCCGCGATCGGGAGGATGGCCACCTGCTGGGGGGCCAGCCAGAGGGGGAACGCCCCGGCGTAGTGTTCGATCAGCATCGCCAGGAAGCGTTCGAAGCTCCCATAAATGGCCCGGTGGATGACCACCGGCCGATGCGGGGCGTTGTCGGCCCCCACATAGGACAGATCGAACCGGATGGGGAGCTGGTAGTCGAGCTGAACGGTGGCACACTGCCACTTCCGCCCAATGGCGTCCGTCACGTCGAAGTCGATTTTGGGCCCGTAGAAGGCGCCGTCACCCGCATTGATGCTGTAGGAGACCCCGGCGGTCTCGAGCGCACGCTTCAACTCGGCCTCGGCGTGGTCCCAGGTGGCCTTCTCGCCCAGGTACTCGTCGGGCCTGGTGGACAGCTTCACCTCGAAGGTGAGACCAAAATCGCCGTAGACGCGGGTGACCAACTTGAGCAGCCGCTCGACCTCGTCGCCAATCTGCGACTCCATCACGAAGCAGTGGGCATCGTCCTGCGAGAACTGCCGGACGCGCGTGAGGCCCGACAGCACGCCCGAAGCCTCGTTGCGATGGAGCGGCGTCTGCTCGTGATACCGGATCGGCAGGTCGCGATAGCTGCGCATCTCGCTGCCGAAGAGCACCATGTGCCCCGGGCAGTTCATGGCCTTCACGCCCATCTCGGCGTCCTCGGTGTTCACGAGGAACATGTTCTGGCGGTAGTGCTGCCAATGACCGGACGTTTCCCAGAGGGCTTTGTTGAAGATGAGCGGAGTCTTCACCTCGGTGTAGCCCGAGGGCACGAGCACCTCACGCATGTAGTTGGCGAGGTGGTTGTAGAGGGCGGTGCCTTTGCCGAGCCAGAACGCCGCGCCCGGCGCCCACGGATGGAACATGAACAGGCCGAGATCCTTGCCGAGCTTCCGGTGGTCGCGCTTCTTCGCTTCCTCGATCTGGAGCAGGTGCTGCTTCAGGTCGTCGTCCTTGAAGAACGCGGTGCCGTAGATGCGCTGCATCGGCTGGTTGCGCGCGTCGCCCTTCCAGTAGGCGTTCGAGGTGCCAACCAGTTTGAAGGCCTTCAGGCGATTGGTCGATGGGACATGCGGCCCGACGCAGAAGTCCACGAACGTCTCGCGGTCCTTGATCAGGTAGGTCGAGACCTCGGCCTGGCCGGCGGTCTTCTCCTCGATCAACTGCACCTTGAGCGGTTCCCCGCGCTTCGTGAAGAAGTCGATGGCCTCCTGTCGCGGCCACATCTGGCGCTCGTACGGCAAATCCTGTGAGGCCAGTTCGCGCATTTTCGCCTCGATGCGCTCCAGATCCTCGGGTACGAACGGCTGCGGCACGACGAAGTCGTAGAAGAAGCCTTCGTCGGTCGCGGGCCCGATCCCGCACTGCGCGCCCGGATAGAGCTTGGTCACCGCGGCCGCCAGCAGGTGGGCAGTGGAATGGCGATAGAGGGCCAGGGCTTCCGGGCCGTCCGGCGTCACGAGCTTCAGCGAGGCGCTCTTCTCGATCGGGGTGCTCAGGTCCACCATCCGGCCGTCCAGGGTCGCGGCCAGGGCCTTCTTGGCAATGCTCAGCGGCAGGGCCGACCCGGCGAATTCGCGCACAGACGTGCCGTAAGGCACATCGCGCGTGGAACCGTCGGGCAGGGTGATGGTGATGGCGGACACTGTGGCGCTTCGCGCGTTACCTTCGAAGTTCGAAGTGATGTACCCAATTCGTCCTTCGACTCGCGCTATCGCGCTCGCTCAGGACACTCGACTCGTTCACACACGCGGCCTGCCATGAGCGAGGTCGCGCAGCGGCGGAGTCGAATGGTAGGCACGGGCGGACTCGAACCGCCGACCTCCTGCATGTCAAGCAGGCGCTCTAACCAGCTGAGCTACGCGCCTATACGGTCTCTGGCCGCGAAAAACAGGCCGTTGACGAACGGTCAGTATACCGTCCCTCAAAGAGCAGCGTCAACGCGGCGGTTGGGGGATGGCCCCTCAGTTTCGCGGGGCGCCGCTCTGTGGCACCGTGGGCAATGCCGGTCCCCCGGGCGTCAGCGGCGCGGACTGATTGCCTGGCGGCACGACAGGTGAGCCGGCCGACGCGCCGGCCGACGTGGGCGGCGTCGGTGAGGTGAGTTCCTTGATGCCAGCCTCGAGCACCGTGTCGGTCGTGGGCTTCTGCTCTTCGAATCCAATGGTCGGAATCTCGACGATGACATTCGGCCGGAGTCCGCGCGAGTGGATCGGCACGCCGTCGCTTTGCAGGTAGCGCTCCGTGGTCATCATCAGGCCATGACCTTCCGGCAGGCGCACCAGTCGCTGGGTACCGGCCAGACCCGCGGTCGGTTCGCCCACGAGCGTGGCGCGCTTGTTGTTGCTGAGGGCGGCCGCGAAAATCTCCGCCGCATGCGCGGTTCCATTTGACACCAGGAGCACGACGCGCATCGGCAAGGCGCCGTCGCCGGGACCGGCGATGGTCTTCACCGCGCTCTCGGGAATCGTCGGGCGGACCGTCTGCGGCGGTGCGGTCGCGGGCGGCGTTCCCGGCGCTGGTGCCCCGCCTCGGGCGGCGCCGTTCGGGCCCCCGTTGGCGGTCGTTGACGAGCCGGCCG
>JBDTNQ010000061.1:0-26120 GCA_039933635.1 Acidobacteriota bacterium | reverse complement strand
TGTTCACATACCGGCGGGAGGGCTTCGGCCCTCCCGCCGTTTTTCTTGTACAACGCCTTTCCGCCGGGCGGAACGCGCGGTGCCCGGTGGCGCCGACGTCATCGAGATCGATGCGCCAAACTTCAACGCTCCAGGTCGTCTGGACGGTGCTATCGTCACCCTATCCAGACAGCCGTTCCCCGCCAGGAGTCCCGGCCGTCAGCGGCGCCCGTCCCCCGAGAGCCGTGCGAAGTTTCCCCTGGCGTGGCGCGCCAGGCCAGACGTTGTCGTGAAGGGGTGTTCCTATGAGAAACGGGCGCAGGATTCGTTACGGAGGTGTCGCCATTCCGGCCACGCTCCTCGTCGTTGCCGGCACGCTGATGGCGGGCCGCACGACCGCAGTGTCCGCCCAGCAGCCGCCAACGTTCCGCTCGAGCGTCGATCTCGTGGCAGTGGACGTGCAGGTCGTGGACAAGACCGGGCGGCCGATCGGCAGCTTGAAGCCCGGCGACTTCGAAGTGGAGATTGCCGGCAAGAAGCGGCGCGTTGTCTCTGCTGACTTCATCGAGAGTGCGAGCGTGGACTCCACCAGCGGTGGCGCCGGCATGGCCAAGTGGCGCCCAGAGCGGACCGGGGATGCGCCGGCGGAGCCCGGAAGCGGCCGCACCTTCGTGCTCGCCTTCGACACCGACAGTTTCACCGTCGGCGAATCGCGCGACGTCGTCGCGGCGGCGCGGACGTTCATTCACGAACTGCGTCCGAACGACTCGGTGGGTCTCTATACTTTTCCTGTCGGCCCACGCCACGAGCCGACGCTCGAGCACGTGACGGTCAGCAAGCTTGTCGACACGATCGTCGGGCGTAGCCAGTCGATGATCGGCGAATACAACCTGAGCCCGGCCGAGATCGTGGACATCACGGCAGAAACGGCTCGCGATTTCGCGCGCGCCACGGCGCTCTCGACGACCGCGACGCCCGGAGGCGCTTCGACGACCGGCACGAACGCCAACGCCAATGCCTCTGGAGGCAACAACGGCTCGACCGCGGTGACCGTGGCCGACACCGCCCTCCAGCGCGTGCAATTGCGGGAGTGCGGCGCGCTCGAGTCCAGCTGTGCGGACAGCATTCGCGCCGAGGCCAATTCCAAGGCGTTCTATCTGGAAGGCCGAGCCACCGAGGGCCTCAACGGTTTGCGCTCGCTCATCCAATTGCTCGGCGAGCAGCCGGGCCGCAAGACCGTCCTCGTCATGAGCACGGGGATTCCCGCCACCGATCGGCCCGGTGGCCGGCCGGACGTCGGCGACATTGCCAAGCTGCTCGGTCAGGATGCGGCCGCCACGAACACGACGATCTACACGTTGCTGGTGAACACCCGCGGCTTCCAGTCGATGGCATCCGAAACGCGGAAGAACGATCGAATCCCGACGTCGCTCAGCCGCGACAACGCGGTCGCCTCGCGGCTCCTGGAGGAGTTCTCCGGGGCCTCGGGCGGCGCGCTCATTCGTGTGCTCCTCGGCGGCGGCGAGGTGGCGTTGGACCGCATCCTGCGCGAGACCTCATCGCACTACCTGCTCGGAGTCGAACCAGCTGACGTTGATCGTGACGGTAAGTTGCGCGAGCTCCGCGTCAAGGTCGGACAAAGCGGCGCGACCATCCGGGCCCGCTCCTGGGTCGTGGTACCGAAGAAGAAGCTCTAAGCCGGCGAGGGCCGCTCCTCCTCCCTCGCCATCCAATCTCTCTCGATCCACGTCCAACGGTCCAAGCGCAAAGCCTGGACCGTTTCTTCTGTACGGCGGGCCAGATCGCCCATTTGACCGGTCTGGGGCTCGGTGCTATATGTGGATCGTTCCGTAAGGTTCTCGAACCCGGGGAGGCGCGGCTGGCGGCTGTGGTTTAGCACGCCTGACGCTGCCGGTAGTTGCGCTCGATGCCTGGGCATCGGGATCTTTGGAGGTGTAGAGACAATGAAAGCAGTTCGAGGTACGTGGCTGGTTGTTGCGATCTTCTCCCTGCTCGTCGCAGCAACAACCGTTTCGGCGCAGATTACGACCGGAACGGTCTCAGGTACCATCAAGGACGCAACGGGCGGTGTCATCCCCGGGGCGACTGTTACGCTCGTCAGTGAAAGCAAGAACACCCGTTCCACGCCAGTCGTGACCAGCAATTCCGGGGACTTCGTGTTTCCGAACATTGCGGCTGATGTGTATACGGTCGAAGTGACCATGCCGAGCTTCCGGACGCTCAAGCGTACGGCGGTGAAGGTAAGCGGTGGTGACCGCGTCTCGCTCCCAGCGATGACCCTGGAAGCGGGCGGCACGAGCGAAGTCGTGAACGTCACGGCCGAGGCTCCCCTCATTCAAGCTCAGAGCGGCGAACGATCGTTTGCCGTCAGCACCACGCAGGTCGAAAACCTGCCGATCAATCATGGCAACTTCACGGCGTTGACGGCTATGGTTCCCGGCGTCGTCTCCGGCGGCGCGTCGGCCGGCGGCACGCGTCTCGGTGGCGCGGGTCAGAACAACATTCAGATGGACGGCGTTTCGGCCATGGACACGGGCAACAACGGCCAGATGCTGTCGATGAACATCGAGTCGATCGCGGAGGTCAAGGTCCTCACCCAGGGCTATCAGGCCGAGTACGGCCGGTCGTCCGGTCTCCAGATCACAGCGGTGACCAAGGGCGGGTCCAACCGGTTTCACGGGTCGGCGTACCGCATCGACACCAACTCCAAATGGAATGCGAACTCGTGGGTGAACCAGAAGAACGGGGACCCGAAGGCCCGGACGCGCGCGACGATCGAGGGGTATTCGATTGGCGGCCCGGTCGGCAAGCCCGGCGGCAACAACAAGCTGTTCTTCTTCCACAGCTACGAGTTCCGTCCGACGGATTCGCTGACCAACGGTGGTAATCCGATTCGCCTGCGCGTGCCGACGGCGGCTGAACGAGCGGGCGACTTCAGCGGCACGCTCGACAACAACGGCGCCTTGTTCAATACGATCAAGGATCCGCTGCTCAACGGCACGTGCACGTCGACCAATCAGGCGGCGTGTTTCAAGGACGGCGGGGTGCTCGGCAAAATTCCGGCGAACCGGCTTTACGCACCGGGCATCGCGCTGATGAGCCGCTATCCGCTCCCGAACGTGACGCAGGCGGCTGGCGCCAACTACAACTATGAAGTCGCGCCCGCGTCGTTCCACAACCTTCTGCGTCAGCCGGCGATCCGCGTGGACTACCAGTTCTCGCCCGCGCTGCGCGTGACGGCCAAGTACTCCGGCCAGCGTCAGACGAAGCTCGTCACCCCGGGGACGCTCCAGGGCTTCAACGACGTGCTGAACCCGTATCCCTTCATCACCAACTACGGGATCACGGCGAACTACACCCTGAACTCGACGACGTTCGTCGAAGCGACCTACGGCTTCATCCGCAATCAGCTCGCGGGTGGCGGCTCGGGTGGCATTCTGGTGAACCCGGCGTCGAATCGTCTTGACGCGGCCAACGGGCTCACGGGCCTGCCGCTGCTGTATCCGGACGCGGGTGTCGTGGACCAGCGGTACTACGCCTACAAGACCATGCAGGATCTGAACCCGGTCTGGTGGGATGGCACGCGCATCAACCTGCCGCAGACGTTCGGCTGGGGCACGCGCATTGGCGCGGCCGTGCCGAACCAACAGTTCCCCGGTTTCCTGAACATCAATCGCACGCAGGACATCGCGGGCAGCCTGACCAAGGTCGCCGGGCGCCACACCATGAAGTTCGGTGCCTACAACAACCACAGCTACAAGGCGCAGAACACCGGCGCCGGCGGCGTGGCCAATCTGAGCTTCCAGGGCTTCATCAACTTCGGCAACGACACCAACAACCCGATCGACAGCGGGTTCGGGTACTCGAACGCCGCCCTCGGCGTGTTCTCGCAGTATCTGCAGCAGTCGCAGTTGATCGAGGGGTCGATGCTCTACAACAACACGGAGTTCTACGCGCAGGATAACTGGAAGGTGAACAGCCGGCTGACGCTCGACTACGGCGTGCGGTTCACGCGGCAGCAGCCCCAGTACGATCAGTTCCTGCAGATGTCGAACTTCTTTCCGAACCTGTGGGCGTCCTCGGCGGCGCCGGTCTTCTACACGGCCGGCTGCAGCAACGGCGCCGTGACGTGCGCCGGCACCTCGCGTGTGGCGAAGAACCCGCTCAGTGGTCAGCTGCTGGCGGCGGGCAGTGCGGCGGCCATTGGCACGCCGGTACCGAACACGGGCGACCTGACCAACGGGATCCGCCAGGCGGGCCAGGGCATCTCGAAGTATTCCTATACGTGGCCGACGATGGTGTACGGCCCGCGTGTGGGCGCGGCGTACGATCTGACCGGCACGCAGTCGATCGTCGTGCGCGGTGGCGGCGGGTTGTTCTACGACCGGCCGGATGGGAACACGGTGTTCTCGATTCCGGGCTTCCCGATCGCGACGTCGCAGGACGTCCGTAACGGCACGCTGCAGACGGTGGGCACGGGCTTGAGCTTCGTACCGGTACCCTCGCTGGTGGTGTTCCAGTACAACGCGAAGGTGCCGTCGTCGGTCCAGTGGAATGCCGGCGTGCAGATGGCGCTTCCGTGGTCGTCGTCACTCGACGTGTCGTACGTCGGTAACCACGGTTACAACCGGCTCGGCGCATTTCAGGGCGGCACGACGGTGAACCTGAACGCTGTCGACTTCGGGACGGCGTACCTGCCGCAGTATCAGGACTCGACGCTGACGGCCAGCGCGGTTCCGGGTGCGACGTCACTGCCGGACAACTCGCTGCGTCCGTACCGTGGGTTCGGCAATATCAACCAGAACACGACGGACTTCTATGACACGTACCACTCGGTTCAGACGTCGTACAACCGCCGGTTCCGCAGTGGCCTGCAGTTCGGCGTGAACTACACGCTCGGTCTGCAGCTGGTCGGCAATACCGGCTTGCAGCAGCGGCTGCAGCACAACGCCGACGGAACGTACTCGGTTCGTGCGGATCAGGCGCAGTACGAGGCTCAGAACAAGAACCTCGACAACCGCCGCCACACGCTCAAGGCGAACTGGGTGTGGGACCTGCCCGACGTGAGGTCCGAGAACGGCGCGCTGCGCGCCCTGGGATTCGTGGTGAACGACTGGCAGCTGTCGGGCATTCTGACGACCGGCTCCAACGGACATTACGATCTCAGCTACACCTACAACACGGACGGCGCCAACAAGAACATCACCGGTTCACCGGACTACGCGGGCAAGCTCGCGTTCGTCGGCGATCCGGGGAAGGGCTGCTCGGACAATCAGTATGCCCAGTTCAACACGGCGTCCGTGGCCGGACCGACCTACGGCAGCGTCGGGCTGGAGTCGGGTCGGAACCTCCTGCTGAACTGCCCGGATCACACGGTGGATCTTGCGATCGCGCGCAACATTCGTGTGGGCGGCGGGCGTCAGCTCCAGCTGCGGTTGGACGCGTTCAACGCCTTCAACGTTTCGATCATCACCGCCCGCGTCACCCAGGTGCAGTACAACAGCCCGACCAACCAGACGCTGCGCAATTCGCAGACGCTGGCGGACGGGTCGGTTGATCCCACGAAGCTGACGCCCAAGACGGCGGGCTTCGGCGCGGCGACCGGCGCGCAGACGATGCGCAACCTGCAGATGACCGCGCGCTTCTCGTTCTGAGCGCGGACCAGACACACCCGGCGGGCGAGCTTCGGCTTGTCCGCCGGGTTTCGTGTGAGAGGTCCTGGGGTTCTCGGAACCGCAGAACCCAGAACCCTGCTAGAACGCCCCCACCAACCGCAGCGCGGCAATCGCCGCAAAAATCAGCAGCAATCGGTTGAACAGGTCCTGCGGCACGATGTGCGTCAGCCAGCGGCCGAGCGCGACGCCAACGAGAATCGGCGGCAGCAGGATGAGGTTCAGCAGGAGGGTCGGAGCCTGGATGAGGCCCAGCCCGATGCTGAAGGGCACCTTGACCAGGTTCATGATGAAGAAGAACCACGCGCCCGTGCCGACGAGTTCGAACTTCGGCAGGCCGATGGCCAGCGCGTAGAGCGCGAAGATTGGCCCTGCCGCATTGGCCATCATCGTCATGGCCCCCGCCATCAATCCCATCGCCCACGCGAATCCCAATGAATGCGGGACGGAGCCGAACCAATGCGGCCGTGCGCTGCGGAGCAGATGCAACGCGGCCAGCGTCAGGATGATCCAGCCGAGGATTGGTTTATAGGCCGCGTCGCTCAGGCGCGACATGAACCACGCGGCGATGACGACACCGACGCAGGCGGGCGGCAGCATGCGGCGTATGTACCGCCACTGTGCATGGGTGTGAAACGTGCGGACGGCCGAGAGGTCGCCGAAGATGAGGAGCGGCAGGACCACGCCAGTGGACGCACGCGCGCCGAAGAGCCACGCGAAGATCAGCACGTGCAGCAGGCTGAATCCCGAAAAGCCGGCTTTGCTGATGCCGACGCCAATCGCGGCGATGAGCGCGGCCATCCACTGCGCGTGTGAGAGGTCAGGCATGCGTCTCTACAACGAGGGTCGCGGTCATCTTTACCGTGTCGTCATCACGCGTCAAACGCGGTCGGAGAGAAGGCCGATGTCACGGAGACTTCTGGCGACATATTTGAAGCGCGGTAAAGAGAGTCTGCACGCTTTGACTCGTTTTTGCTACGATGCCTCTCGCGACGCCCGTCGTGTTGGAGGCTCACGCAGTGTCTGATATCGATCCATCCGAAGTGTCCGTCGTCGGTCGGCGGCCCGTGCCCGAGAAGTTTCCGCAGGATCTGACGGATGTCCCACAGCAGGGGACCTCACATGCCAAGCCTGAACGTGAGGGACTGCCTCCCGGCTATCGCATGCGTGCCGACTCGCACTATGTCGATCAGTTGTCGTCGCGCCAGCGACTCGAACGGAGTGCCTCGCCGGTGACCGAGAGTGAAGAAGCCATGCAGGCCGAGGCGCGCGAGCGGCGCCACGAGAAATTGCTCGCGCAAGTCGGGGACGAGATCGCGGCCATTGCTGCCGCCGCCAACCTGCTGACGCCTGATGGGTCGGCGCTGGCGCGTCGCCTGAGCGTGGATCTCATCCGAGCGCAGGCGTGGCGCGCGTCGTGGATGTTGCGGGCGCACAGCCTGCTCGACGGCGGCACCCGGGCTCAGTCGAAACTCCGGCCCCTCAGCGCCCTGCTCGAGCAGATTCGACAGGGCCTGACCCCGGAGTGCCGCCTGGCGGGTGTCAGCCTGCAGATTCAGGCGACCGACTGGAACGGCTCCGTCTCGGTCGACGAGGCCTCGATTCTGGCCGGCGTCAGCGGTGCGGTGATGGCGACGCTTGGCATCCTCGGGCACGCGGAGGGCGCCATCGTGCGAGTGGCGGTGGACGCTTCAGGCACCGACCTGCGCACGATTGACGTGGCCCAGGACGAGGTCACCGCATCGCCCAGCTGGGCTCAGCGCTGCTTCGATGCCGCCTGGACCGACCGCCCAGGTGGGTTCATGGCCGCGATTGGCGCCCTCTCGGCGCGCGCGGCGGCCCAGCAGCACGGCGGTAGCGCGTCGGCGTCCGTTGGCGACCGCCGCGGGACCAGCATCCGGCTGAATCTCACTCGAACGCACTGAGTCGAGCCCGTCCTTGCCCCGGACCTGAAGGTCCGGGGCTCCACGGGAGGCGCTCGGATCCAGGCACCCTGCCCTCTCCCCACGTCTGGCCGATATACTGCTCAGGATAGGATGCGGCGGCTCGACGAGCCTGCCGGCCGCGCCCTGCAGCCCGATCCCATGCGCATCTACACCTTCGATACCACCCTTCGGGACGGCACCCAGGGCGAAGCCGTGTCGTTCTCGGTTGATGACAAGCTGCTCATCGCGCAGAAGCTCGACGAGTTCGGCATCGACTACATCGAGGGCGGGTGGCCCGGATCGAATCCCAAGGACAAGGAATTCTTCGCGCGGGCGAAGGACATGCGGCTGCAGCACGCCAAGTTGACGGCGTTCGGTGCGACGCGTCTGGCCCGCAATCCCGTCCACGCCGATGCCAGTGTGCTGGCCCTCGTCGAGGCGAACACGCCCGTCGTGGCCGTCTTCGGCAAGACGTGGGACTTTCACGTCCGTCGGGCTCTTGGCATCGAACTCGACGAAAACCTCGCCCTCATCGCGGACACGGTGGCCTTTCTCAAGGGGCACGGCAGGGAAGTGGTCTACGACGCCGAGCATTTCTTCGACGGCTTCATCGCCAACCCGGATTACGCGATCAGGACCCTCGAGGCCGCGCACACGGCCGGTGCCGACGTGCTGTGCCTGTGCGATACGAACGGCGGCACCCAGACGAGCCGGCTCCGCGACATCGTTGCCGACGTGCGCCGCCGGTTCGACGGTGTGATTGGGATCCACCCGCACAACGATTCCGAGGTTGCCGTGGCCAACGCGCTGGCGGCGATCGAGGAAGGCGCGACCCACGTGCAGGGGTGTATGAACGGCTACGGCGAGCGCTGTGGCAATGCGAACCTGAGCGCGGTGATCGCCAATCTCGAACTGAAGCTGGGACACACGACTGTGGGCCGCGATCGACTTCCCGACCTCACCGCCGTCTGCACGTTCATCGCCGAGCTTGCGAACCTGCCCCTGCGCGGCGACCAGCCGTTCGTGGGCAAGAGCGCGTTCGCGCACAAGGGTGGCGTGCACGTGAGCGCGGTGCTCAAGGACTCCGCGACGTACGAGCACATCGCGCCGGAACTGGTCGGCAATCGCCAGCGTGTGCTGGTAAGCGACCTGGCCGGCCGCGGCAACATCATGTACAAGCTCGACCAGCACGGCCTGGCGAGCCGTCTCGACGATCAGGCGCGGCGCGGTCTGCTCGAACGCGTCAAGCAGCTCGAGTACGAAGGCTACGAGTTCGAGTCCGCGGAAGGCACCTTCGAGTTGCTGATGCGCGAGGCCCTGGAGCCGGGTCGACGTTTCTTCGACGTCGAGGGTTACGAGGTAACGATGCGATCGGCCGGTGCCGACGGTCCGCGCGCGAGCGCCACCGTCACGCTGCGGACGGACGCCGGTCCCGTGTCCACGACCGCCACCGGGCATGGACCGTTCAACGCGCTGCACGAGTGCTTGTGCAAGAGCCTGGCGGGCCGCTATCCCCAGGTCACGAACATCCGCCTCACCGACTACAAAGTCCGCGTCCTCGATTCGTACAAGGGGACAGCCGCGAAGGTGCGCGTCCTGATCGAGTGGTCCGATCACCAGCGCAGCTGGTCGACCGTGGGCGTCTCCGACAACGTCATCGAAGCCAGCTGGCGGGCCTTGCTCGACGCGTTCAGCCTTGAACTGCGGCGCGCCGAACAACCCGCGCCAGCGCTGCACTGACGTACAAGCTCTCGACTCTCCCCGCAGGCCCCTCCGGCGGCCTGGCGATCGGTTTCCTCGCGCCGCGTTCCCATCGTAACCTTACCGTCAGACCCGACGGCGCGTCGCGTCTGTTTGGAGGCTCTTGTTGAAAGTCGTCGTTCTCATGTGTGCCGCGATCCTGCTGATGGCTGCTCCCGGCGCCGCACAGGGCGACATGGCGATGGACATGCCTGGCATGTCCATGACGGGCGCGCCTTTGGATCTCGGTGAGAGCCGGGACGGATCCGGCACGAGCTGGCTGCCTGAGCGCACACCGGTGTATGGCCCGATGCTCCATGCGAGCGGCTGGATGCTGATGGCGCACGGCCGCGCGTTCCTGCAGTCGATCACGGTCACGGGTGACCGCGGCGATCGGCAGGTCGGGAGCGTGAACTGGATCATGGGCATGGCGCAGCGGGAACTCGGCGGCGGCCAATTCACGGCGCGTCTCATGATGAGCGCCGAGCCGCTGACCGTCGGCCGCTGCGGGTATCCGGATTTGTTGCAGTCCGGTGAATCATGCCGGGGCGCGGCGCTGCACGATCGGCAACACCCTCACGACCTGTTCATGGAAGCGGCCGCGCGCTACGCCCGGCCGGTGAGCGACCGCGTAGCCTTCGAGGTCTACGGCGGGCCCGTGGGTGAGCCGGCACTCGGACCCACGGCGTTCCCGCACCGGCCGTCCGCCTGGCAGCAGCCGATCGCGCCGATCACGCACCATTGGCTGGATGCCACTCACGTCAGTTTTGGTGTCGTCACCGGCAGCGTGTACGGACGACGCTGGAAGGCTGAGGCGTCGGCGTTCAATGGCCGGGAACCGGACGACTTGCGGTACGGCATCGACTCCGCGCGATGGGATTCGTGGTCGACGCGCGGCAGCTGGATGCCCTCGCCGAGTGTGGTGGTGCAGGCTTCCACCGGCCTCCTGCGTGAGGCCGAGGTGGAGGATGGCGAACTGGTCGACATCCGGCGATCGACCGCGTCACTGACGCACCATCGCCGGGCCGGAGATCGGCTCTGGGCTACGACGCTGGCGTGGGGCCGCAATGAGGCCCGTGGCGAGGCGAGTCACGCCGTGCTCGTCGAGACCGCAAGTGATCTCACCCTCCGCGACACGGTCTTCGCGCGTGGCGAATGGGTCCAGAAGAGCGGGCACGACCTGGACTTCGAATCGGTCCCTCAGCAGACCTTCGGCATCACGAAAGTGCAGGGCGGATACACCCGCTGGATTGGCGCGGGCACGGGCTTGAGGCTCGGCATTGGCGGGACGGTCGGCATCGGACGTGTTCCGCCGGCGTTGCGCCCGGCTTACGGACAGCATCCTGTGGAGGCCGCGATCTTCGCCACGGTCGTTCCGAATCAGACGCGATGAGCGAGATCATTCGCAACGCCGCGACGACTCTCGGCCGCGTGCGGCGACGGCCGAGGCGAGCCTGAGGTGCGGACGCGGGAGAGCGCCGGGCTGCTGATGTTCCGGCGAACCGCCGGCGAAGTGGAAGTGTTGCTCGGCCACCCCGGCGGCCCGTTCTGGGCGGCGAAGGACCACGGCGCCTGGACGATCCTCAAGGGCGGGCTTCACCCGGGCGAGTCGGCGCTTGATGCCGCGCGACGCGAGTTCACGGAAGAAACCGGCTTTGGCTCGACACCGCCGTTCCTGGAACTGGGGTCGATTCGCCAGCTCAGCGGCAAAATCGTTCACGCCTGGGCCTTCGAAGGCGATTGCGATCCCGCCGCCCTCGTCAGCATCACCGCCACGACGGAGTGGCCGTATCGATCGGGAGTCTTCATCACGGTCCCGGAAATCGACCGCGCCCGGTTCTTTACCATTGCCGCCGCCCGCCTCGCCATCAACGTGGGACAGGCGCCCCTGATCGATCGGCTGGTCGGTATTCTTGCGACACCCCGGACCTGAAGATCCGCGGCTCCAACGACTGACTTGTCGCCCCGTCGCCCCGTCGTCCCCCGGTCCCCCGGTCCCCTGGTCCCCTTGGTCCCCTGGTCCCCCGGTCCCCTGGTCCCCTGGTCCCCTGGTCCCTAGTCCCCCGTCCTCCGGTCCCGCCGTCAGCCGACGTGAATCCGTGGGCGTCGTTCTGGAATCGGCTCTGCCTGCCGCAACACTTCGCGGGTGACCGGCGCCGTGTCGCCTTCGCCGAACGCCAGGAACTTCAGCAGGTACGCGATGGGATTGCCTTCGGTCCAGCCGAAGTACGCGTGCGGAATGCTGTAGGTGCGGTCCCGAAGATCCAGGAGCAGGCCGGCAATGGCGTTGGGTATGGCCGGGCTACTGCTCCGCAGGATGTGATGGCCGTCGACGTTGATGCCCTGCACGTGGAGCACGTCGGAAAACGCCGACGCGTCGCCCGGTTTGACCTCCAGGAACAGCACGAAGTCGCCGGAGCGCAGGTGGTGCGTCTGACGCGCGTTCTGGAGCTTCCGCGCGTATTCATCACGGCTGCCGGTGTTCGGACGACTGGCGATGATGCGCAACTGCCGGCGGCCGGCCGCCTCCTGGATGAACGCCATCGCGGTGTCGTCGTAGTCCACGCTGTCGATCCGGATTTCCGTCGATCGAAGCACACGAGAGACGAGTGACGAGCCGATGATGCCAACGATGAAGAACGCGGCGATCTTGATGCCTTCCGGTCGCTCGAAGATGTTGACGATCGTGGTGTAGAAGAAGATGGCCGTGACCACGCTGAACACACGGCGGTGTCGTTTGACGGCAATCGTGACCGCAACGGCTGCGGAGGTCATCAACACCAGCACGCCGGTCGCGTAGGCTCCGCTCTGCGCGTCCACGTCCGCTCTGAACAGCACGGTCACGACCAACCCGATGCCGGTGATCAGCAGCACGAGGGGACGCGTCGCGCGCGCCCAGTCAGGCGCCATGCCGTAGCGCGGCAGGTATTTCGGCACGAGGTTCAGCAGCCCCGCCATCGCCGACGCACCAGCGAACCAGAGAATCGCGATGGTCGCGATGTCGTAGATGGTGCCGAACCACTCGCCGAAATCGCGATGCGCGAGAAACGCCAGCGCACGGCCATTGGCCGCCCCGTTCGGCTGCAGCGCCTCCGGCGGGATTCGTGTCGTCGTGACGAGCGAGCTGCCAATCAGGAGCACGCACATGATGACCGCGGCGGTGGTCAGCATCTTCTTCGTGTTCGCGATGCGCGATTTGAGGATCTCTGCTTCCGTCGCGCCCGTTCCAGCCACGAGCGGCATGACCGCCACGCCGGTTTCGAACCCCGACAGTCCCAACGCCAACTTGGGAAAATAGAGCAGCGAGAGCGCAACGATCATCAACGGATTCGATTGCTGGGTCAGGACGTTGTGCTTCCACGCGTTCAGCGTTCCGGGATCGCCCAGCACGAGGAACAACTCGTAGAAGATCACGATCGTGTTCAGGGCGATGTAACTGAACACCAGCATCACCGCAATGCCGATGGCTTCGCGGAAACCCTTGAGGAAGACCGCGCCCAGGGCCGACACGAGCAACAGCGTCACCCCAAGCTGGTGATCCATCCAGTGAGGGACGAACGGATTTTCGGTGATGTGCGCCGTGGCGTCCGCGGCCGAGAGCGTGATCGTGATGACGAAGTCGGTGGCGGCGAACCCCAGGAGGCAGAGGACGAACGCCTTGCCGCGCCAGCGGGGAAGGCGCTCTTCGAGGACCGACAGGCTGCCTTGTCCGTGCGGGCTGAGCGCGGCGATGCGGCCGTACACCGGCAGCGCACCGAACAAAGTGAGCAGCACGAGGACGATCGTCGCGAAGGGCGACAGAAACCCGGCGGCGAGGAAGGCGATGCCGGGCTGATAGCCCAGCGTCGAGAAGTAGTCGACCCCGGTCAGGCACATGACACGCCACCAGGCGGTGGTGTGCGCGTGCTCGATGGTTGGATGTTCGGAGTGGCCGAAAAGCAGCCAGGCGCGCAGCCGCGTCCTGCTTGCTGCGGGATCAGACAACGTTATCTCCCAGATGCCGACGGGGTTAGCTGACGGGCTCGAGGTGGGAATTCTCCTCGTCCAGCATGCTGGCAGCGTGCTGAATTCGCCCCTGCGGCGATGGAATTTGCCGCGCTGGGTCCCCCGTACGGCCGCACTGCGGCCGGTTGGGCGAGCACCATCTTACCCTACGTGGATGCGGGGGCGGCGCTCCGGCATGGGCTCGGCCTGCCGCCGTAATTCCCGGCAGACGGGTGCCGTTCGCCTTCGCCAAACATGAGGAACATGTCACCGGGCTTCACCTCCAGGAACAACACGAAGTCGGCGGACCTCGATCAGCGTCGAGACTGGCTGGTTTCGAACACGACCCGCCAGCGGCCGGTGACATCGCGTTGCCAGGCGCGAATCCATGTGCCGCGTTCGGCACGTCCTGGTGGAGGCGTATCGTAGCTGCCGAAGCTCACGCCGAGATCGTCGGAGGCCGCGATCTGGAACGTCGCGTTCGCAAAGCGCACATGGGGACGACTGGCCGCCCACTCGGCCACGGCTGCCCGGCCGATGAACGGCATCTGGCCCGCCCGGTGCACACGGACGAGCGCCGAGAGACGCGCTGACCAGGCCCGGCCGTCCGCGGCGAGGCCGCGCTCGACGTCGGCGAGCGATTCGTTGGGCTGGCCGGCATCGCCGGTGTCCGGCATTGGGACGACGGTGAAGGGCGCCGCGTCCTGCCATACGTTGGGAAAGCGCACCTCGTCGATCAACCCCACCTTCCAGGTGCCGTCGTCTTGCCGTCGCCATAGATGGAAATAGGCACCTTGATGCGCCAGGCTTCGGATCGGCAGGTTGAGCGCGGCCTCTGGGCCGACCGTCCACCCGAGCGTGCCGTCGCTCGACATCGAGCCAAAGGCCGGTTCCCACATTTCTCGCAGGGCGACCGGCAGTCGGGTCAATGGGAGCGCTGCGAGGGAGGGACGCGCGGACCCTGCGACCTGCGCGCCGGCTTCAGGCGCACGCAGTTCGATGGCGTCCGCCGCCACATAGGCGAGCGCCGCATCCCGCCAGCCCTGTTCAGCAGCGGCAGCGGCAAACGCGCGCTCGGCGGCGGCCATGCGTTGAAGGGGCTGTGGGTCGGTCTGCGCGATGGCGAGCACACCGAGGAGCGTCCACCGGAGCCACATGCGCGCTGCCTCAGCGGCTGATGACGAAGAGGGATCCGTCGGTGAGGTCGGCGCGGCCCGTGGCGATCACGTGATCGCCGTTGGCGACGCCGGAGATCACCTGCGCCCAATCACGCGTCACCAGACCCAGGCGCACGTCGCGACGATGGGCGTGCTGGTCGTCACCGGCGATGAGGATGTAGAAACCGAGTGAGTCCCGGCCGACGGCGGACGCGGGCACCATGAGGGCGTTCGTGCGTTGATCGAACAGGATCTCCGCGCTCACCGGCGTGTCGAGCGGCAGCGTCGACGGGTTCGTGAAGCCGAGGCGCACTTCGCCGGTCGGCGCGCTGGGATCGGTGGTCGGGATCTTCGTCGCCACCACTCCGGCTTCCGGCGTGCCGCCGATGGCGGTGATCGTCGCCATCTGTCCCGGGACCACGCGCGCGAGCAGTGCAATCGGCAACTGGACGCTGACCTGCACGCGTTTGGGATCGATGACGCGCAGGAGGGGGTCGTCCGAGCCTGCCCGCACTGTGTCGCCGACCGCGTGCCACACCTTCATCACCGTCCCCGGGAACTTGGCGGTGATCACCGTTCGGTCCTGGCTGGCCTGCATCGTGTCCAGTTGCGCCTTGAGCTGGGACAGCGAGGACTCGGCCGAAGACAAGGCGGCTCGGCTTGTCTCGTAGGCGTTGCGGGCCGTGAGGCCGCGCTCCAGGTAGGAGGTCTGGCGGGCAAGCTCGGTCCGCGCGCGGTCCGCCTGGTTCGTCGCCTCGATCATCTGGAGTTGCAACGCGGCGAGGGTCTGTGTGATCGAGGCGACGTCGAGCCTCACGAGGACATCGCCGACGGCGACCGTCTCCCCTTCCTTTTTCGGGAGGTCCAGAATTTCCGCGGGCTCCGTTGAGAACACGGTCAGGTCCGCCGAAGAGGAGGGGACGACGGTGCCGGACGCGGTGGCGAGGTCGCGGAGCGTGTCGACCCGGGCGGTGGCCACGGTGACAACCGGCGCTTGCGGTGCCTCTGCCGCGGGCTCAGCCGACTTCCGGCAACCTGCCATCCCCGCCAAGAACAGCAGAAGCACGGGAATGAGGCGACGAAGGCTCACGCTCTGATTGTACCCGCGCCCCCTTGCCGCCTGCAGGCGGTGGCCCGCAGCCCGTATCATGGGAGCGCCATGGCCTCTCACGCCCTTGTCGCCTCGGCCGTCGATCGACCCGGCCTGTTGTTTCAGTTGACGAAGGTGTTCGCCGACCACGAGGCGAACATCACGCTCGTGGACATCCACGCGGGTTCGGAGGTCTCGGAGATCTACTTCGAATACACGCTGCCGGATGTCCCTCCCGATGGTGTGCTCACCGGGTTGCGGGCGGTGCCCGGCGTGACGGCTGTCAACGAGACGCCGCCATTTGCCAAGATCTACGGCAAACGGATCATCGTGATGGGGGGCGGGGCGCAGGTGGGGTTCGTCG
Organism: Acidobacteriota bacterium; assembly: GCA_039933635.1. GTDB lineage: Bacteria > Acidobacteriota > Vicinamibacteria > Vicinamibacterales > SCN-69-37 > JBDTNQ01. Next base: position 10,188 of record JBDTNQ010000061.1, on the reverse strand, counting down.
CCATGGGCGCCGTCGCCGAAGCGGACCGGCACAACATCCGCGGTGAACGCATCTCGGTCGACACGATTCCGCTCGTTGGCGAAAAGGAACTCGCGGCCGCTGTGCGATCCGTCGTCCGACTGCCGCGCGTGAAGCTGCTGGTGCTGGCCGGCTCGCTCATGGGTGGAGACATCGCCACGGCCGTGGAGGAAGTCCGACGGAATGGGCTCTATGTGATCTCGCTCAACATGGCTGGCAGCGTGCCTGACGCCGCCGACCTCGTGGTCAGCGATCCGGTGCAGGCGGGCGTCATGGCGGTTATGGCTGTCGCCGACACAGCGAAGTTCGATCTGATGCGGCAGTTGAAAAGACGGTATTAGTTCTTTGCTCAGTGCGTGGAGCCCTGGGCTTTCAGGTCCTGGGCAGCCAACTGGGTGAAGAACCGGTACATGAGCCACGCGTCCAGCACGATGACGCTCGCCAGGACGAGGAAGGCTTTTGGGCCCGTCACCAGGCCCAGTTGCTGGAGCAGCGTCGACACGCCGAACGCGACCACCCATGCATCGAAGCTCATGCACACCCGCCGGAACGACTCGGCGCGCACGTGGCGGATGAGCCAGGCGCCGATCGGCACCCCAACAAAGATGCTGGGCAGGATCAGCGGGATCAGGTTGATGCTCTGCGCCGTGAAGAGTCCGGCGTGGTAGTACGCCACGGCCGTGAGGCTCGATTCCGCCAGGCGAACAAACCCGAGCGCCGCGCGGAAGTCCTGCTTCGCGACCCCCTGGTTGTTGAGCGCAATCGCCAGCGGTGGCCCTGAAATCGTCGTCACGGCGTAGAGCACCCCGACGCCGCTGCCGAAGACAAGTCCGGCCGCGCGTTCCGCCTTGATGGGCCGGCGCCAGCCGGCCGCCTGGACCAGGATCAGCGGTAGCAGCACCACATACGTGTTGAACTTGAGCCAGTTCGGGCTGACCGTGCTCACAATCATCGTTCCGACGACGACACCCGGTACCAGGCCGACGACGATGGGCGCCACGCGTCGCCAGATGCCGGCAAGGGCGGCGCGGTTGACCCAGAGGACCCAGCCGTTCAGGGCGACCTCGATGAGCACCAGCGCGGGGTTTAGAACGCGATTGGTGAGGAAGAGCAGGGCAACGGGTACCGTGATCGACGAAAACCCATACCCGAGGGCGCCATTGACGATGGCTGCACCGAGCGTCAGGACAATAAGGGCGATCGAATCAGACGACATACGGGTAGGAGACCCTGAATTGTAGATCCAGAGTCATCCGTACCCGCGGACGGGTGGGGCAGGCCGGGTCACTTCACCCTCCGTAGGTCTGTGGAGCCCTGACCTTCAGGTTCGTGGAGCCGCCGGTCGTCAGGTCTGTGGAGCCCCGGACCTTCAGGTCCGGGGTGACACCGCACGTCCCCGCCTATGCGGCCGAGGACGTGTCGGTCACTCCCAGCCGGTGCAGCTTGTCGATCAAGGTCGTCCGGCTGAGGTTGAGCAGGCGGGCCGCCTGGCGCTTGTTGCCGTTGGCTTTCGCCAGGTAGCGCAGGATCAGCTCGCGCTCGACCTGCGACATTGTCGAGGTGAAATTGATCCCTTCATCTGGGGTGGCCGGCATGTGCACCGCCGTGAGACCGGTTGGCGCCATCAGTTCGTCGGGCAGCGCCTCTGCCAGAATTTCCGTCGAGGCGCCGCTCATCGTGACGGCGTGTTCGATGGCGTTTTGAAGGTGGCGAATGTTCCCCGGCCACTGATAGTTCATCAGCAAGCGCAGCGCGCCCTGGCTGAGGGTCTTCGGACTGAGATTGTTGCTGGAGCACGAGTCCTGCACGAAGTGCTGCGCCAGCACCGCGATGTCCTCGCGGCGTTCTCGCAGCGGCGGCAACACGACGCGCACGACGTTGAGCCGGTAGTACAAGTCCTCCCGGAACGTGCCCTCGCGCACGCGGGCCAGCAGGTCCTCGTTCGTCGCTGCGACAACACGCGCGTTGATCTTCAGCGGTTTGGATGTGCCGACGCGCTCGACCTCACGCTCCTGCAGCGCCCGCAACAGCTTCGCCTGAAGCGCCATGGACATCGACGACACTTCGTCGATGAAGAGCGTGCCCTTGTCCGCCAGTTCGAATCGGCCGACCCGTGCGTTGACCGCGCCGGTGAACGCGCCCTTCACGTGACCGAAGAGTTCGGCTTCGGCGAGACCCTCGGGAATCGCCGCGGCGTTGAACGCGACGAAGGGGTGATCGCGACGCGGGCTGTTGTAGTGCACCGTCCGTGCGACCAGTTCCTTGCCCGTGCCGGTCTCTCCTTGAATCAGAACCGTGCTGTTCATCGGCGCGACCAGTTCGAGCGTGTTGAACAGCCGCTTCATCACCTGGCTGCCGCCGATCATGTTGCCGAAGCGCAACCGGTCGTTGAGCCGCGCCTTGAGCTCGGCGTTTTCCGTCTGGAGCCGCCGCTCGCTGAGCGACGTCTTCAGAATCTGGACGAGCTGAATCAACTGAAAGGGCTTGATCAGGAAGTCCACCGCGCCGCGCTTCAACGCGCGGACCGCATGGTCGATGCTGCCGAAGCCGGTCGTGACCACGCACCGCATGTCCGGATACCGGGCCAGGGCCTCGTCGAGCAGGTCCAGCCCATCGCCGTCGGGCAGCTGGACGTCCACGACCAGCGCGTCGTAAGCGAAGCCGTCCAGCCGCGCGAGCGCATCGGCGGCATTCGGCGCCTGGGCCGCGGCAAACCCGGCCGCCTCCAGGGAGTCCACGATCATCTGGCGAGAGTCGCTTTCATCTTCGACGACGAGGACGGTGAGGCGGGCACGGTCGGACACAACGATCTCCTGGGAGCGAGGGAGGTGACCCTCAGGTTTTTCGTTCGTTTGCCGATTGGCGTTCCGGCACGAACGGCTTCCCATAGGCAACTGCCATGCCAGTTACAGTTCTTGTCGACCTTGCACAAATCGGCACGTTTCTACGTGGGTGGTGTCATGCCTCCGACCGCAAGATCTTGGCGGGTGTCGTACCGTTGACAGGGATGGCGGCTGCCCTTGCACTCTTGTCAGCGGAACGACAGGGTGGCGGTTTCCCCACATCCTGCACATTTCGACACCGCCCATCGGTTACCGGGAGGTCCTTGGAAACCGGGAGTCTAAAGACTCCGGGTTTCAAATGTGACAACGGCGTCGGGGTGTCGGGCGGACGGACGTGCATGTCGGTGCGCCGTCCTCTTCCGCGGGGTTCGGCTGGAGTGGATGGCTGAGCTGGCGCGGCCTGAAGTTGTGATTCCTTCCTGATACAGAGCAATCGGCCGAATCTGCTCAGACTTCTGATGACCGGCATTCCTCTTGCACAATGCCGCGCCGGTTGTGGCGCGACGGCTGTGCCGGTCGCGCAAGGAGTGTCCGATGGCAGATCCCTTCAGCGACGCCGCGATTACCGCCGCGCTCGGCCGACAGATGACACGCGCCGTCCAGCGTCAGGCTGTGGCCGCGAGCAATCTGGCGAATCTGGATACGCCGGGCTACCGCACTAAAGAGGTCACGTTTGCGGCCGCGCTCGACGACGAACTCGGCGCGTCGGGCATCGTGACCAGCGATCCGCGCCACTTCGGTGCGGGGCAGACTTCGGACCCGGGCGCGCTCGGCGACAGCCGGGGTCTGGCCTCCCGACTGGACGGGAACAACGTGCAGCTCGATCGCGAACTGCTCGGCCTGACCCGCGCGAGCGGTGACTTCAGCTCCGCACAGACCGTGCTGGCGGCCAAATTCCGGCTGGTCCGTTACGCCATCAACGAAGGCCGCTGATCATGTCCACCTTGTTCAACGCCATCAGCGCCAGCGCCAGCGCACTCGATGTTCAGCGCGCGCGCATGGAAGTGGCCGTCTCGAATCTGGCGAACGCGGAGTCCACGCGCGGTCCCGACGGCCAGCCGTATCGTCGTCGCGAGGTCGTGCTCGAGAGCGCGCCGGTCAACGGCGCGGGTAACACCTTCAACGTGCAACCGGAAGGCGTGCGCGTGGCGGGTGTCGTCCAGGACCAGGCGCCCTTTCGCCGCCGTTACGAACCGTCGCACCCTGATGCCGACGCGGACGGCTTCGTCGCGATGCCGAACGTCGACGTTCCCGAAGAGATGGTCGACATGCTCGGCGCCGCGCGCGCCTATCAAGCCAATCTCACGGCCATCGGCCTGATTCGCGACACGATTCAAAAAGCTCTGGACCTGGCGAAGTAACCCTATGGCCATCACACCCATCAGCGGCCTGGCCGCCACGCCCGCGATCACGCCGATGCCGCCGGCCTCGACGCCGACCGTCGGCACCGGATTCTCCGATGCGCTGCAGCAACTGATCGGCGCGGTCGACAGCTCGGATGGCCAGGCCAATCAGGCCATCGGCAACATGCTCGACGGTACGGGCGATGTCCACGAAGCGATGATCGCCATGCAGAAGGCCGACACGATGCTCCAGTTGACCGTCCAGATCCGCAACAAGCTGGTCCAGGCCTACCAGGACATCATGCGCATGCCGACGTAGGGACCGGCATAACCCGTGAACATCGATCAACTGATCTCACATTTCAAGAAGCTGGGCACGTCGCTCTCGGCGAAGCAACTTGCCGGGCTCGCCGCCGTGTTCGTCGCGGTCGTCGGCGTCGTCGTGGGATCCGCCTACTGGATCTCCGTCCCCGACTACACGCTGCTCGTGTCCGATATGGATGCCGAGACGGCGCAATCCGTGGTCAGCAAGCTCAAGACCGAGAAGGTGCAGTACCAGCTCGGTGACAACGGGCGCAGCATCAGCGTGCCGGTCGAGAAGGCCGCCGAGCTTCGGCTGTCGCTCGCGTCAGGCGGATTGCCGTCCGCTGGCCGCATCGGCTTCGAAATCTTCGACCGCACGGCATTCGGCACGACGGAGTTCCTCGAACACGTCAACTACCGGCGTGCCCTCGAAGGCGAACTCGCCCGCACGATTTCGACGCTCTCCGAGGTCTCGAGCGCGCGCGTGCACATCTCGATGGCGAAAGACTCGCTCTTCGTGACCGAAGAGCAGCCGGCCAAGGCGTCCGTCGTTCTCAAGCTCAAGAACAATCGCCCGCTGGCGCCTGGCACGATCAAAGGCATCGCGGGACTCGTGTCCGCGAGCGTCGAGCAGCTTCGGCCGGAATCGGTGGTCATCCTCGATGGCTCCGGACGGTATCTGAACAAGCCCACGGATCCCGCTGACACGGGCGCCACGAGCGGCGTTCAGATGGAGCGCCAGCAGCAGATCGAACGCGACCTTGTCACCAAGGTGACCGCGCTCCTCGAGCCTGTCGTCGGTGCCGGCCGTGTGCGGGTCAACGTCTCGGCGCTCCTCAAACCGGACTCGGTCGAGGAGACGGAGGAACGCTACGATCCCGCGTCGGTCGTCCTCAGCCGGCAGACCACGACCGAAACCGGCAATTCCGCGATGCCGACTGGCGGCGTGGCCGGTGCTCGCGCGAACCAACCGCCAGCGCTGACCACATCTGTCGCGGCCACGGCGGCCGCGCCCGGCGCCGCTGCCGCCGCGCCTGCCGCCGCCACTGGAGGCGCCGCATCAACGACGCCGCCGCCATTGCCGCCGGGTCGATCGTCCGAGACTGTCAACTACAACGTCGGCAAGGTCACGCGGCATACCGTCAGCCCGCAGGGCCAGCTGGCCCGTCTCTCCGTGGCGGTGGTGCTCGACGACGAGCGCATGACGACCAAGGCGGCGGACGGTACGGCGCAGGTGGCGAACAAGCCGTGGGAACAGGCCGGTATTCAGCGGATTCAGGGCATCGTGTCCGCGGCCGTCGGTCTCGACACCGAGCGCGGTGACCAGCTCACCGTCGAGAACATTGCGTTCGATTCGGCGCCCGAATCCGACCTGGTGCCCGCCCCGACCGGCATCGGCACGCAGGTCACCGAAATTGCCAAGGAGCACTGGCCGGCGGCCCTGCGCGGCGCGGCCATCCTGCTGATCGCCATCTTTGCCCTCTTCGGCGTGCTGCGCCCGCTCGCGCGACGCGCGACCGGGCTGGCGAGCGCGCCGTCCCTGCCGGCGGCGACGACGCCCGGTGCGCGCCTGCCGACCGTCCAGGAAATGGAAGGCCAGATTGAAGCCGAGCTCGACGCCCTGGCCGCGACGAGTGAGGGACGCCGGTTGCCCGTGCTGACGCAACGTGTCGCCAAACTCGCCAATGACGAACCCGAGCAGCTCGCGCGCATCGTGCGCGGCTGGATCGCCGAGGAGCAACGCTGATGGCCAGTTCGACCGGCGCCGCATCCATGAGCGGCGCCAAGAAAGCCGCCATCGCGCTGATGGCTCTGGGCGAAGACGGCGCCTCACCGATCTTCAAGTATCTGGGTGAGCACGAGATCGAGTCGGTCGCGCGCGAGATTGCGTCGATGGGCAACGTGCCGCCCGAGCTCGGCGAGCAGGTGCTCACCGAGCTCAGCGCATCGGCCAGCGCGCCGCGCGCGGGCCTGGGCGGCGTCGAGCAGGCTCGCCGGATCCTCGCGAAGTCGCTGGGTGCCGAGCAATCGCGCCGCATTGTGGACCGCATCGTCCAGTCCATGAACACGGACGCGGGCTTTGCGTCGCTGGAGCGCGCCAACCCCGAGCAGCTGGCCAAGTTCTTCCTCGGTGAACATCCACAGACGACGGCGCTGATCCTGGCACACCTGCCGACGGCGGTGGCCGCGCAACTGCTCGAGCAGTTGCCCGACGAGATGCGCGCCGACGTGCTGCTGCGCATCGCCAGCCTCGGCGAGATCCCGCCGGACGTCATTGCCCGCATTTCCAGCGTGATTGAGCAGCGGCTGCGCGGGCTCGGTGGTCAGAGCCGCGAGCAGCGCGGTGGCGTCCGCGCCGTCGCGGAACTGTTCAACTGCCTCGATCGCGGCGTGCGCAGCCCGGCGCTCGAGCGGCTTGAGTCACTGGCGCCCGATACCGCGACCGCGATTCGCAATCTGATGTTCGTGTTCGAGGACCTCGTGAACGTCGAGGAGAGCGGCATCCGCGAGATCGTCAATCGCGCGGACAAGAAAACTCTCACGATGGCGCTCAAGGGCGCGAGTGAAGTCATCCGCGATCGTTTCTTCGCGAACATGTCGAAGCGCGGCGTCGACCTGATGAAGGAAGAAATGGAAATGCTCGGCGCCGTGCGACTGCGCGAGGTCGAGAAGGCGCACCAGGAGATCGTCTCCATCGCGCGCAAGCTCGAAGAGGAAGGCCTCATTACGACCGGCGCCGGTGCGGGAGAACCGTATGTCACATAGCGCCCGCCGGCTCTCCGCACACGTCGCGACCGAGCGCTTCGGCTGGCAGCAGCAGGGGCAGGCGGCCACCGCCGGAAACGTCGTCCCGCTGCTGCGGCGCGGCGACACGCCCGCGCCGGCCGTCGCGCCGGCCATGCGGGACCTGCCGTCGCCGAGCGCCGAGCGCCTGGAAGCCATCGAGCGCGAGGCGTTCGGCAAGGGCTACGCCGAGGGCGAGCGCGCCGGCGAGGCCGCTGCCGTCACGCGCATCGAATCGATGCTGCAGCGGCTGGCAGATACCGTGCGCGAGATCGCGGCATTGCGCGCCGGCGTGATGCGCCGGTCCGAACGCGAGCTCGTGCGCCTGGCTCTGGCCATGGCCGAGCGCATCGTGCGGCGGGAGATCGACATCGACCGCGATCTTCTGGCTGTCATGGCCCGGGTGGCCATCGACCGACTGGGTGAGAACGCCATCGCCACGATTCACTTGCATCCGATCGACTGCGAGGCCGCGTTGCAGCGGGCCGGTGGCGTGCAGCCGGGTTCCGTGGAGATTGTGGCGGACGTGAACGTGCCGCGCGGCGGGTGCCTGGTGCGATCCTCGTTCGGCAGCGTCGACGCCGGGATCGACGCGCAGATGCGCGAGCTGGCGCGCGCGCTGCTTGGCGACGACACCGGACACGAGGAGCCGGCGCATGGCCTCCCCGCAGACCTCTGAGTTCGAACTCTCCCTCGACAAGTATTTCTCGCGGGTCGCCCAGACCGAACCGGCGCCGTTTGTCGGCCACGTCACGCGCGTCATCGGGCTGCTCGTCGAGTCGAGCGGACCTGCCGCGAGCGTCGGCGAGATCTGCGAGGTTCGCACGGGACGATCGGTCCCGCTTCCCGTCGAGGTCGTGGGCTTTCGTGACGGCCGCCTCCTCTCCGTCCCCCTCGGGGACACGGTCGGCGTCCGACCCGGTGATCCGATTGTTTCCCGCGGCAACAGCCTGACCGTGCCGGTTGGCAATGCCCTGCTCGGGCGCGTGATCGACGGCCTCGGCCAGCCCATCGATGGTCTGGGGCACATCAACACGTCGCAGGAAGCGCCCCTGCGCGCGGAGGCGCTGAACCCGCTCGCGCGCGAACCGATCGCCGAAGCGATCGGTACCGGCGTGCGGGCGATCGATGCCCTGTTGACCTGCGGTCGAGGACAACGCATCGGCGTGTTCGGCGGCAGCGGTGTGGGCAAGAGCACTCTGCTCGGCATGATGGCCCGCGGCACCGAGGCGGACGTGGTCGTGCTCGGCCTCATCGGCGAACGGGGACGCGAAGTCCGCAGCTTTCTCGAGCACGATCTTGGTCCAGGCGGCCTCGCGCGATCCGTGGTCGTCGTGTCCACATCCGACAGCCCGCCCTTGACGCGCCAGCGCGCCGCGTACGCCGCAACCGCGATCGCAGAGGCGTTTCGCGACCAGGGCAAGAACGTGCTGCTGATGATGGACTCGATCACGCGCTTTGCGATGGCTCAGCGCGAGGTTGGGTTGGCGGCGGGCGAGCCGCCCACCGCCAAGGGCTATCCACCGTCGGTCTTCGCCCGGCTGCCGGGCCTGCTGGAACGCGCCGGCGCGCTGCGCAACAAAGGCAGCATCACGGCCTTCTACACCGTCCTCGTCGAAGGCGACGACCACAACGAACCGATTGCCGACGCGGTGCGCGGCATTCTTGACGGCCACATCGTGCTGTCGCGCGACCTCGCCGCCCGCAACCACTACCCGGCCATCGACATCCTGCCGAGCATCAGCCGGACCATGCCCGAGGTCACGGCGCTCGAGCACCGGATGAAGGCCGGCGTCCTGCGGGAGTGGCTGGCCACGCTCCGCGACAACGAGGACCTCGTCAGCGTCGGGGCCTATGTCCCCGGGAGTAACCCCCGGATCGATACCGCGCTCGCCAAACGGGACGCCATCGGCCGGTTCCTGTGTCAGCCGCCCGACATGGCGGTCCGGCTTTCCGACAACATCGCGGCCCTTCAGGCCCTCTAACCCATGCCTGACTTTCGGTTTCGCGCGGCGGCGGCGCTCGAGCTCCGGCGACAGCAGGAGACCGCGGCTGCCACGACACTGGCTCGCGCAGAGGCCCTCTTTCACGAGGCCGAGGCCCTCGCGGCGCGAGGAGATCAGGCGCGCATCGAGGCTCAAGACGCGCAGCGATCTGCCGAGCGTCGGGGCACCGACATGGCGGCGCTCGAGTGGCACCGGAATTGGATTGTCAGACTCACGTTGACCGTGGCGACGCTCAGGCGCGAAGTGGACGCCCGGGCGGAAGTGGCCCGGCAGGCCGAGCAGGGCTGGCGTGAAGCCCGGCGGAAACGGCTCGCATTGGAACGCATGCGCGAGCGCGCGTGGCGACGGTACCAAGTGGAGCAGCAGCGCCAGGAGCTGAAAGCGCTCGATGAGCTGGCGCGGCTTCGTTTCGTGATGCCAGATGCGTGGAGGGATGAATCGTGACGACTGACCCAATCTCGGCGACCGGAGTAACCGGCACGAGCGACCCGACGAGCACCACCGGGAAGAAGAACGATCTCGGCAAGGACGCGTTCCTGCAGCTGCTCGTGACGCAGTTGCAGAATCAGGATCCGCTGCAGCCACAGGACAACAGCGCGTTCCTGGCGCAGCTCGCACAGTTCACATCGGTCGAGAGCCTCGAACAGATCAAAGCGGACATGTCGTCGCTGCTCAGCATCATCCAGACGGGCGCGAGCGCCGTTGATGCTGCGACGAGTGGCGCGACGTCATCGTCGGCCGCCACCAAGACTTCGGCTTCCTAGGGAGAAACTTCAATGTCGATTGGTTCCTTTTCCGCCAGTTTGTCAGGCCTCAACGCGAATCAGCAGAAGCTGAGCGTCATCGGGAACAACCTGGCGAACCTCAACACCGTGGCCTACAAGTCCAGCA
>JBDTNQ010000060.1:0-26831 GCA_039933635.1 Acidobacteriota bacterium | reverse complement strand
GAAGGACGTCGAAGAACTTTGCTGTGACGCCGACTGGCTGGACAGAGTACGTTTGCGCGGCCTCACTGGTTCGGGCCCCGTTGCCAAGGCGTGCCGTCAACCGCGTTGCGAGTGCGGCGTGGTCGATCCCAGGCGCGCGCGCTGCCGCCGCAAGGGCGCGCAGGTTGTTGGCCTCAGTCCGCACGCCATCGCGTCCGGCCTGATCGAGGCGGGCCACGACGACGTGTGACGGGTCGAAGCCCGGATCGATGTGCGCGGTCGCCATCGTGCTTCGCCAGAAGTACACGGACACGAGAAGCAGGCAGGTCGCGATGGCGATCTGCGCGGCCATCAGCCCGCCACGCGTGTCACCGTTTCGTGGTGTGATCGCGCCATTACCGGCCGCCGCCGTTGTCGCCGCGATCGTCCCAACAATGGAAATGCGTTTCGTCAAAGCCCCGATGATGCCCACTGCGACGACGAGCGTCAGACCCGTCGCATAGAGGACCACTCGCCAGTCTGGCGAGACATCGACATTGGATGTATCCATGCCAGCAACTGCTGAAAATTGATCGAGCACAATCCGCGCAAACCATCCGCCCATCGTGAGCCCCACGACGGTTGCCGCCACGGCGATGATGGAGACTTCGGTGGCCCAGAGTTGCGCCACGTCCGACAGGCGCGCGCCGAGCATGAGGCGAATGCCAATGTCGGACTGGCTGCCCAGGATTCGAGCCAGTAGGAGGAGGGTCAGGCTCGCAGCAGCGATGACCAGAACGAGTCCCCCAAGGGCGAGGATAGTCGCGAGCACGGCGGTCTCGCTCGACGGCAGATCGGCCTCGAATCCGCTCTCGAGTGCGAGCCGTCGATCCGTTACACCTGGGACCGGCACGGCATACTGCGAACGGACTTCCTGATCCGCCTGCCGGACCGTCACGCCGTCACGGAGCCGTCCGTACAGCTGATCCACTGGAATGACGCGTGAGGGAACCCAGAGATCCGTTGCCGGAATCGATGCGAGCCCCGTGAAGGGCCGGGCGACCACACCGACGATGACGATGGGTTGGCCGGCGACGTAGGCCGTACTGCCGACGACCGCCGAATCGGCTGAGAAGCGGGTGCGCCAGAGGCGTTCGCTGATGACCGCTCCGGGCGCGAGGTCAGATTGTTCGTCGCCGCCATCCAGCAGCCGGCCCGCAATAGGGGTCGCGCCGAAGACCTTGAAATATGGGCCCGAGATGCCGTCGGCACGCAGGCGTAGCGAGGTGTCGAGGATCCGCGCGGTTGTCTGCCGCGCGCTGCCAAGCCCGATGACCCACGCCAATGATGCCGGTGGATGTTCGGCAACGGCCGCGACGTCTCCTGGCCCAAGCAGACCCGAGAGGCCGGGCGGCCAATTTGAGCCAACGACTCGCACGGCTCCGGGCAGCGACGCGCGGCCCTTGAACAGGCCCGCGTTGATGACGTTGAAGCACGTCGTGCCGATACCAATGCCGAGACCAAGCACCAGAACGGCCGTTGCCGCGAACAACGGCGCGCGCCGCAGCCGTCGAGAAGCGATCTTCGCGTCACCCAGAAGCCGCAGAACGGCGGATCGAACGCGGGACATGTGAAGTAGCCCGAGTCTACGCGCGGCCCCCCAGGTCTTCAAGCGTCGTCATTCGCCCGCTCCCCAAAAAGGAAAACGCCCCGATGCGTTTCCGCACCGGGGCGCTTCGTCGTCCCTTGGTCCTCGGTCCCTTGGTCCCTGTCTTATTTCTGGCTAGGGCTGTCGTCCACCTTCAGATCGCCGAGGGCGTACTGCATGCCTGAGAGCAAGTGCTCCATCATCGCCGGCATGGCGTAGATGCGCTCGTCGTGGCCGAGCGCCATGTAGAACACGCGGCCCTGGCCGTCCTTCTTGATCCAGCTCAGCCCAAAGTCGTGATCGGGGCGCGGGCTGCTCTCCTTGAGCCGGTCGAGGAAGCTCATCTTGTCGTAGTTGATGCTCGTCAGCACGCGGACGTTCTTGCGCGAGAACGAGTTGACGCTGAAGGTGTAGGTCTCGTCGAAGACGTCGAAGTCCTGGCCGTTGAACATCTTCGTGAGCGGGCTGGCCTTGTCGTCGATCTTCACGACGATGTGCTGGGGATTGAGCCAGTGGAACTTGAACCACCCGCCGATCATGTTGTCCCAGTCCTGCCAGCTGCCCTTGCCCTGGTCGCGGCCCGCGGAACCAACGTACTGGTTCGACGAGGTCGCGAGCGGCACGATGGTCGTCATGAACGTGCTCTGGACGATCTTGCCCGTGGTGCCCGGATCGAGGTACTTCCACCAGCCCTCGGCGACGGCGTCCATGTCGGCCTTCGTGAGCGACAGGTCGTTGTCCTGAAGCTTCTTTTCGTTGAGTCCCCACGACCAGCGCAGGAGCACCGACGCCAGCGTGCCGCCGGCACCTGCCGCGTTGCCGCCACGACCACCGCCACCGCCGCCAGCCGCGGGCTCGTCGTTCGGGCACGCCCCGTGATACGAGTCACCGGTGGCGTGAATGCCCGCGACGCCCTTGCCGCTGCGCACGAACTCCGTGAACGCCGCGCGCCGCGCGTCCGTGGCGGGCTTGTCGCCGGCCTTGTCGAGGAAGCACCCCGTCGTGTTCGACAGGAACATGGCGTCGTACTGCTTGAGGTTCTCGGTCGTGAACACGGCCGGATCCCACGATGTCGTCGACGTCCACGCGCCCGTGCGCTTGCCGAGTTCCTCGACGGCTTTCGCCGCGAGAGGAATCGATGAGTGCTGGTAGCCTGCTGATGGGATGCGCGAGAAGATCAGCACCTTGCGCGCCTTGGCGGGCTTGGCCGGCGCGGTCTTGGGCAGCGCGGCGAGCATCTGCTCGACGTCGCCCACGCACGGCACGGTCGGCTGCTGACTGCGGCCGCCGCACGGCTCGGTGAGGCCTGGGGTCGTCGCGCCCGCGACGAACTCAACCGCACCGCGACCGCCGCCACCGCCGAACCCACCGGCCCGTCCGCCGGCAGCGCCGGCCGCCGGGGCGGGCAGCGCCAGGGCAGTGTTGAGCGCTGGGCCGAGTTGCTCCACGGTGACCTTGCCGGCTTTGGCTGTGTCGGCTGCGTCGTACCACTTCCCGAATGCCGATTTGACCTCCGCCTTCGTGACCGACCCGTCCTTGTCGGCATCGAATGCCGTCCACAGCGCCGCATTCGTCGGGTTGGGGGTGCCCGCACCCGGTGCTTGCGCCTGGGCCAGAACCGACGCAATCAGGACCGCGGCCGAAACCGCGCCGAGCGCCGGAAGACTTCGCTTGATCACCACATTGCCTCCTCGCGACGCCGGAGGCGCCGCCTTACCATTTCGATCGGGATTTGCCCGGAGTGAATTTGAAGCGGCAGAATAGCACGCTGCTGGCACTCTGCCGAGACACCGGGGGAGCGTCGACGATCCGTCGAAATTCGAAAACTCCAGGGTCAGACCGGGCGGCGGTCGCGGTACCATGGAGGATAACGGGTGAGGGACGCCAACGTGGCTCGTCTTCCGCCCGAAGACATCTGGCGCGGAGTTTTCCGCGGGGCACGGCCGGGTCCCGAACCCGGCGACGAATGGGGAACGACACGACATGGGTGATGCCGGCGAAGGCCTGATCGACGCGGAATCGCGAATTCAGGAGCGGATGGAAGAACTGGAACGGGCGCGGCTCGAGAAGAGCCTCCAGGACGTGCGGGACCCTGAAGCGGTCCGCGCGCTCGAATCTCTGCGGTTGGCGAAGACCGAACTGGAACGTCAGTTTGAGGCCACGGCGCACGAGCGGCGCCGCGCGCACCTCGCCCAGGCTATCGCCGAAGTCGACCGGCGCATGGCCGAGGTCCGGGCCGTTCTCGCATAGCTTGCTTTCGCCCCGGACCTTCAGGTCCGGGGCACACCCCTGATCACGCGGCTGACTGACGTCAGCTCATCGACGCTGCCCGGCAGCCAGGCGCAGCGGATATCCCGCACCAGAAACCGATGCAGTGACGCGAGCGGCCGGCCTTCGGCCGCCCGTATCAGTGCCTCCAGGGCACGAGCCACGTGCTGCCGATCATCGGCGCTTGCGTCGGCGGCAAACGCGGCCGCCGCACCCTGGGCGCTGCCATGCTCGGCAATCGTGTCTTCGTGCAGGTATGCCCGCGCAAACTCCGCTAAGGCGTCACGATCCGCCCGCGTCAGACGAAGCGGTTCGCGGCCCGTCATCGTCGCGCCTCGGGATAGCTCGTCAACACGTAGTAGTCGTCGCGCTCACGCCAGCGGAGCACCACGATCGCATCGACGCAGGGGACCGCCGACTGGCGGCCGCGCGCGAGGCTGCGGCCGATGGTGTCCCCGGCTGTTCCGCGATAGTCCAGGGCCAGGTTGGGATGATTGCCGCTTCGCGTACGCCACGTCTGTATTCGGCGCTCGTTCATCGCCAGCGCGCGCGCTACCGTCCGCTCGGCCGCGACGCGATCCGTATACGTCGATGCGGCGCTGATGCCGCGTTCATGGTCCAGCCGATCGGCGAGGTCCGCGTCGGTTTGCCCCACGTGCCGTGCCAGCGTGTGGCCTCCGCGACGCTCATCGACGGAAAGATCGTGCCGGCTTTCGCTGCTGGGCTGCGGAGCCGACGCCGGCGTTGCCGGTGCGGACGTCTGTGGCGGCGCTGAGGGAAGAGACTCGTGGGGCGCGCGCGCGTACTGCCAGATCGTCACGCCTCCGAGAACGAGCAACACGAGCCACAGCGGCACCCGGGAACGCGGCGCGTGTTGGTCAGACGGCATTTGATTCCAGCCTACCTCGGACAACGGTCTGTCGGCCTACCCCCGACCTTCAGGTCGGGGGTACGATGGCCCGGATGCGCGCGGCCATCCTTCTCCCTGCGTGTGTGTGCACGCTCGTCATCGCGACCGGCTGCGGCACACCTGGCGGAAAATCGGCGTGTTGCATCGACCTCTTGGATGTTGTCCCTGCTGCGGAGATCCGGCCGGCGGTCCGGCCGCCAGATGCCGTGCAGGTGACGGATGTTTCGGTGGCCGGCGAGACACGGCGCAGCTTGTCCGTGATCGTGCCCTCTCGCGTCATCATCCGTGAGCGCGTGCCGCTGCGGGCGGTGTTTACGACGGCGCTGGCTGTTGACGACCGGGCGGGTCACGAAGCCGGGGCGGGGATTGCATTCAGCCTTGGCATCTCCGACGGCCGCATCTACGAGCCGCTCCTCCAGCGCACCATCCTGGCCGGTGAAAGCGCGTCGTGGCAGCCCGTGCGCGTCGATCTACGTCATTACGCGGGTTGGCAATGGAGCCTCTTCTACCGGCCATCGGCCATCACCTGGCAGTTCGTGTTGAACTCGTACCCCGCTGGTCCCGGCAGTGAGCGTCTACGCGGCATCTGGGCGCGTCCCGCCATCGATGGAGCAGTGCAGTGACGAGGACCTGGTCGCGCCGACACGTGTTTCTGGTCTGCCGCCTGGCGCTCGTCGTCATCTTCCTGAGCTGGTTTGCGTCGTTCTACAAGCCGGGATTCGGCTTTACGTCGGTGCTGCAATTCAACCGTCGCGGTGCGGACACCAGGATCGAGCGCCTCCGCGACGTGCCGATCGACGTCCAGCCCGGTGCCGGCTACGACGGCCAGTACTACGCGCAACTGGCCGTGGATCCCCTCTTGCGGGACTCCTCGATTGATGCGGCGCTCGATTCGCCACCATTCCGCGCACGCCGCATTCTGTTCTCGTGGACCGCCTGGCTCATGGGACTCGGACGACCGTCGTGGGTGGTGCAGGCCTACAGCGTGCAAAACGCGCTGTTCTGGATCGCCTTTGCTGTCTGGCTTCGGTGGCGGCTGCCGGGCGATACCGTCGAGGATCTGTTCGTCTGGACGGCGTGTCTCTTCACGCCGGGGATGCTCGACTCGACGCGTCTGGCCCTGATCGATGGACCGAGCGCGTGCGTTCTTGCGGTCGGCGTCGAGGCCATCGAGCGGGGGCGGCTCTGGGCCGGCTCGATCGTTCTCGGCGTCGCTGGACTGGCGCGCGAGACGAACCTGCTCGCGGGCGTGGCGCTCTGGCCGAAGCGTTTCTCCGTTCGCGCGATTGCGGCTGCGGCCGGCGCCGCGCTGCTCGTGATTCTCCCAACGCTGATCTGGTTCGATTACCTCAGATCAATTTACCGGTCGACGGTGACGCAATCGCTCGATCAGCTCTCCATGCCCTTCGTGGCCTATCAGGATGCATCGGATCGTCTGTATCGCGTGGCTCGGCGAGCGGGATTCGTGTCCCCGCGCGCGCTTCCATGGCTCGCCTTCGTGGGCACGAGCGCGCAGGCGCTCTACGTCCTGGCCATTCACCGATGGCGAAGCGCCTGGTGGCGCGTCGGCGTCGCGTTTATCTGCCTGATGATGGTGATCAGGCCGGAGATCTGGCTGGGCGCGTACCTGCGCGTGCTGCTGCCGCTGACGCTCGCCTTCAATCTCTCGCTGCCACGTGACCGGTCGTTCTGGCCCGTGTTCGTGCTCGGCAATCTCGGCCTCGCGACGAGCGTACGACTCATCGCCTCGGCATTCGGATAGGCTGGGATCCATGAACGTGTTTCACTGCGAGTCCTGCGGTAACCTCCTGTTCTTTGAAAATACCGCCTGTGTGAATTGCGGCCACACGGTCGCGTTCCTTCCGGACATCCGGGAGGTGCAGTCGCTCGAGGCGGAGACGGATGGCACGTGGACGCTCGCCTCAGCTGGTGCGTCGCCAATGCGGTATCGCCTCTGTCGCAACTACGTCGAAGCCAAGGTCTGCAACTGGGCCGTCCTTGCCGAACAGGGACAGGAATACTGCCCGTCGTGCCGCCTCACCGAGGTGATCCCTGACATCTCGCAGCCGGAAGCGCCGGAGCACTGGTATCGCCTGGAAGTGGCGAAGCGACGCCTCGTCTACACCCTGCAGGCGTTGCAACTTCCGATTGCCAATCGCGCCGACGATCCTGCAGGAGGCCTTTCGTTTCACTTCATGGCCGATCCGCCACCGGGAGATCCGGCGCCGGCTGTGCTCACGGGCCACAACGAGGGCATCATCACGATCAACATCGCGGAGGCGGACGACGCGGAGCGCGAGCGTCGGCGGAAGGCGATGAACGAGCCGTATCGAACGTTGCTCGGCCACATGCGGCACGAGGTCGGTCACTACTACTGGGACCGCCTGGTCCGTGACACGTCCGAACTCGACGCGTTCCGCAGGGGCTTCGGTGACGAGCGTCGTGACTATGGCGAGGCGCTGCAGCAGCACTACGCCAACGGTGCGCCCGGTGATTGGCCCACACGATTCATCAGCGCCTACGCGAGCGCGCATCCGTGGGAAGACTGGGCCGAAACATGGGCACACTACCTTCACATGTACGACACCCTCGAAACCGCGGCCGCATGTGGCGTGTCCCTGAGGCCACGCCGTCGCGATGAACCGTCGCTGTCGAAAGTCCCCGACACCTCGCGCACGATCCCCTTCG
The DNA here is from genome assembly GCA_039933635.1 of Acidobacteriota bacterium. Taxonomy (GTDB): domain Bacteria; phylum Acidobacteriota; class Vicinamibacteria; order Vicinamibacterales; family SCN-69-37; genus JBDTNQ01. The sequence continues at coordinate 19,359 of JBDTNQ010000060.1, read as the reverse complement.
ACAAGCTGATCGACAGCTGGTTTCCGCTGACATACCTGCTCAACAATCTCAATCGTGGGATGGGCTTGCCCGACGCCTATCCCTTCGTCCTGCCGACGCCGGCGATTGAGAAGTTGCGCTTCGTCCATGACGTGATCGACCGCTTCACACCGTAGGCCTGGCTCATGACCGAAGAACTGGAAACTGAATTCCTCGTGTTCTGTCCGTACTGCGGCGAACAGGTGCAGATCTACCTTGAGCCTGACGTGCTGGGCACGTTGGTTCAGGACTGTGAGGTCTGTTGCCAGCCGTGGAAAGTGCACGTCGGGTACGAACAGGGCGAGCGCTACGTCGACGTGACTCGCGGCGACGGGTCTGAGTGAAGCCCGCGAATCGCGAGCCACCGAAGCCCACCCCCACTGCGGTCCGTGCCGCCGAAGGGCGGGCGATTCCCGATCTGATTGCGCCTGATCTGGACGTGCTCTTTTGCGGGATCAATCCGGGACTCTACTCGGCGGCCACCGGTCTGCACTTCGCGCGTCCCGGCAATCGCTTCTGGCGCGCGCTGCACGACGGCGGCTTCACGCCACATGTGCTCAAACCGTGGGAGCAACAGCTCATGCTCGACTGCGGCATTGGCATCACCAATCTCGTGCGCCGCGCCACGGCCACCGCGGCGGAACTCGATGACGACGAGATCCGCGCCGGCCGTCGCGCACTCGAACGCAAGGTGCGCCGCTATCAGCCTCGCGCGGTCGCCATCGTCGGCATCGGCGCGTATCGCGTGGCGTTCAATCGCCCCAAGGCCGGACTTGGACGGCAGTCCGAGTCTATTGGCGAGTCCGAGCTTTGGGTGTTGCCGAACACGAGCGGGCTCAACGCCAACCATCAGGCCAGGGATTTTGCCGCCGCATTTGGCGCCGTGCGGGCCGCGTCTCATCGTCGCTCGTCGACGTGATACGACAGAGGTCGGCGCGCGCGGCCGATGGCTCGTCGTTGCGGCGTTGTGGTCGGGCGAACTGCAGCGGAACGCCCGGTGGGCCGTAGAATAGAGACCGCGCGCCTGTAGCTCAGGGGATAGAGCATCGGCCTTCTAAGCCGAGGGTCGCAGGTTCGAGACCTGCCAGGCGCGCCATCTTTCCATCGTCGCGAGCTCGGTCAGACTCCAGCCTCGTCAGACCGCGTCGTCTGTGACGACAACGAACTTGTCTCTGAACGAATTCTCTTCCTGGTAGGCCTTCGCCTTCGCAAGGATCTTGTCGCGGTGCTTCGTCCGATAGCGTTGGCATTGGGCGCTTCTCGCGGCGCGGCAGACGTCACATCGGCAGCCTCTTCGGTAGGCGCCAATACCGTGCGGTTTCCTTAGCAAAAGCGAATGAATTGAGATGTGACATTGCTTGCAGAGCACGTCGCACTTGGCCAACTCGGCCGCGCGCCTGGCTGCCGTCCACGACCAGACGCGGTGACCCACCTTCTGCGTAGGGTCTCGATGGTGCACATGTAATTCGTGACTCGACCCGCATCGTTTGCAGGGCCCGTTCGCGGCGATCCAGCGCCGCCGCAAACTGTCCATTCTCTCCAGCGATGCGGCTCGTGTTTTGGCTGTATGCGCCATAACTAATTGTAAATAGAATCACATACGAGGTGCAACGTCGAGAATAACCAAATAAATATGGCTTATTTCGTGCGCGAGTGCCGCGCCAATGCCTCTCGCACCCGCGATCCGAGCTCCGCGAAAACTCCAGTCTTTTCCGGTGCAGTCCGTTCGACTCCGGTCGATGTGGACCCAAAATGTGGACCCAGCTTCTCGGTCTTCCGTTGAAGCACCTTGGCGAGCGCGCGCTGGCGGTATCGGTGTGATGTCTTCAGCGCGGCGTGCTGGAGCAACGCCATCACCAGGTGGTCGTCCTCGGTGACGTCGTACGCCAACGTGGCGAACGACGCTCGGAGACTGTACGGGCTCGCGCCCTGGACGCCGGCCCGGCGTGCGGCGATCGCGAACGACTTCCACATCGACGACGTCGAGAACGGACCGAATCCGTCGACACTCGCGAGCGCGCGGAACGCCTCGATCGCTGGCGGGAGGAGCGGTAGTAGGGCGCTGCCGGCGCCGTGTCCCTTCCGGCGACTCGGCACGGCGACCATGCCACGCTCGAGATCCACGTCGGCCGGCTGGAGGCGCATCAGTTGGCTCGCTGGCAGTCCGGTGTACGCGAGAACCTGCAACCGGATCTTGGTCAGCGAGTGGAGCGGCCGTGTACCGCCCCTCTTCGGTGAGCCAATGTCGAGCATCTCGGCGAAGATCTTCCGGATCGTTGCGTAGTCGAGATCTCGCGGGCCCGTGTCTGGCTCGTGTGCCTCATCCACCTCACGGACCGGATTGTCGGCACGCGGGCCATCGAGCACGGTCCATAGATTAGAGAGCGCTCTCAGGCGGAGATTCACCGTGTGCGGCGACAGGGGCGGCCGGTCCTTCCCTCGAGGCTCCGTGAGCCAGCGATCGCGTTGCGCGCGGATCTCGGCTGAGGTGATCTGATCGCGCGCCTTCGTGCCGAAGACCTCGATCCACAGACCAATGTCGCGCGCCCGCTCCTTGAACGTGGTCAGGGCCGTCACGGACGCCAGGTAGCGCTTGGCATCAGCCGCGAACGTCCCCCTGGTCGCTCGCTGCTTCCGCGTGAGGTGGCGGCGAGCCTTCTCGTCGCGGCGCCACTGCTGCATCTCGCGGAACGTCGCGGTGATCGGAAAGGCCTTGCGTATCTTCGGCTGCGATCGTCCCTGAGATACCGTCGCGCGCCAGCCGGCGCCGTGCCTGGCGATGCCTGTGCGGTCAGAGGCCATGCTCCGCCTGCTGCCACAAGTACGCATCGAACGCCGCGGCCGCGCCACCATTCGCGACGTCGAACGGGATCGCGGTAACGAACTGCAAGGCGTGCTCGCTGTCGAGCTCTCCGAGGAGTGTCTTGGCGACGGCCGACGCACGCGGCACGTGGCCCTTTTCCCAACCGATGGCCAGGTCGGCCTCAATCGTCTTCCACTGCGCCGGATGGGCGAACCCTCGGCACAGCCGTGTTTCGCCGAATAGACGGAGCGTCGCGTAGCGCGCATCTGGGCAGAGCATCGCGTGCCCGGCGAGCTTGCCCGTCGAGCGGCGCGTCACGGTAAAGTGCGAGGCTCGAAGGGGCATAGGAATCAGCAGGCGCAGCCTGCCGGTTGACGACAGACTGCACGAGCAGCGATGCAGGAGTCCCCGCACGCCTTTCCGCTCGAGCAGGTCCGGCAGCAAGGCTTGGGCCCAGACGGCGTCGTGAACGCGGGCGACGATAGCGACGCAGCCGCAGGCGCCAACGGTGTGATCGTGACGCCTGGTCGAAACACGATCTGCGGTTTACCCTTCTGGTCAAATTCGATGAGGCCAGTGACACGGATGCGGCCCCCTCGCGACGCCCCTTCTGGCAAGCTGGATCGCATGGCATCCGGGATCGCGATCGACAATGCCTGTGTCGGAAAGGGACCGAAGTTCAAATAGTACATACCTGACTGAGCTTCAGTGTTCGTGAAGCTGGCGACGTCCTCGACCGTCACGACTTGTCCGACCACGCTCGGTAGATCCGCCAGACGAACCACTCTCGGCGCGGATGGGACGACGGACTGCATCCTGGCGGCTGTTGCACCGACCAGCGTCAAAGGAACGAGCAGGAGGAGAAAAGCGATACGTCTACTCATGGATTTATCCAGCACTCAGCGGAGTACCTGCCAGCGTCACTTCGCCGGCTTCCGTTTCGCAGCGTCGACGATGGGCGAGCGTTGACGACGGTCCTTGCGCGGGTCGAAGAGTGGCGCTGGCCGAGACACGTACCGCACGGTGACACCCGACGGGCGGTTCGGATCATCTGGATCAGGCGCCTTTGGACTGCTGAATGGCACGACGCGCTTCGACATCGACGCGTACCTTACTGCGGGGAGCCGACCGCGCTGATGGTCAGCCTCGTCCGCTTCTCGAGCTCGGCCAGGATGAGCTGGTAGTTCGTCGCGGCCAGGACGTCAGAGGTGGCCGTGGGGCGCGTCACGATGAAGCGCGAGGGCTGGAAGGTCACCTGTGTTGTTCAGTGAACGTCTTGAAACACTCTGTACGAGCGACGGTGCGCATAGTCGAGCACTCAACCACGCGCGCGTCATTTAGGTTGCCCGGCACGATCCTGACCGTGAAGTCTTTTCCATCTCGACACCTCACGTTCCAGAAATCCTGGCTCGACGTGGTCTCAGTTCCTTGAAAGAACACCACGGTTGCCTCCTTGCATTCTTCGCCAGTGCCTCGAATGACCTCTGCCAACGCGTCCTGCCGCGCGCTATTGGAAATGTCATGGAGATGAGCCACGTCAGTCGCCGTTACCGTTCGTGGCGGCGGCGCCGCGGAGAACAATGGGGCGGAACTCCTCGCGCCATAGACCAATGTGACGACCAGGGCGGCCATGACTAGTAGGCCGAAGATCGGCAGTCCGATCTTCATCATCCTCTTGTCGTCGGCCCTAATCTTCGCCTCCTGCTCTGGCGTCCATGTCGTCGGGACTGGCACGGAAGCCTGCGGCTTGGCGTTTCCCCCGGAGGCCGCCGCTACGATGCAGGCGATGTGCAACGCGATGCCGGGCACAATAAAGAGCATGTAGCCGATGACGGTGCAGATGAGCCACAGAAATCCCGCGCCGAGTCGCCCGCGATAAATCTGACCCAGGCCTGGAATCAGAAACGACAGCACGGCGGCCACGCCAGGACTTGGCCCCGCCGGTACCACGCTGATCGGCGTTGCGGCTGGAGCGTCAACCGTCAGGCCACGACCGCAGTAGCGGCAGACGATCGCTGCGTCTTGAATTTCTTCGGCGCAATATGGACAGACTTTCATGGCTCAGCAGCCCTTCCGCTCGATTTTGTCTTTCGCCTTCGCTTCTTCGACGGTCTGCCACTGCATGTTGCTCGGATCGTCCGGGCCGTGGCAGGCGAGCGGGATGATGTGGTCGATGATGTAGCCCGGCCGACCCTTCGGATAACCGGTCTGCTTCATAAAGGCGTGACGCGCTGCGTCGCTCCGTTTGAGATAGTCCTCGGCGGCCTTCAGCCGCTGCTTCTCGGTGAGTGGTTTCGGCGCCGGCTCCGCCTTCGCGGGTGCACTCACGGACGAACCTTTGCTCTTCGGCGGTTTCCGGTCGTGGGCTCTGACGACGGTGCCGTCCTTCTTCCGGTATTCCTTGACGTGGACCGTCTTCTGGCTGCTGCCACTCTTCGCTAGAAGGACCGACTGTTGGATTGGCAGCGCCGATGGACTCGCAGCGGCCAGCGTGAGGACGAGGATGACGAACCGGACGAGTGGGAGGACTCGGAGACGCATCGGACAGGTTCCTTCTCTGCTGGGGAGCAGGGTGGACGAGCAGGCGTGGCCACGGCTATGCAGCGCCGCGAGCAATCGCTGCGGCGACAAGTTCAACGATTGCTAGTTGATCCCGATCCAGCCGTTCCAGTTGCCTTATCAGCGTCGGCGGTATGTGTCGACCTTCCGAGAGCGCGATTAAGGGCAGAAATTGCCTGCGCGACATCACCTTGCCACGACCCTTGATCGCCAGAGAGTGCGTCGATCGTCCCCCTGAGAGAACCTGCCAAGCCCTCTTCGCCTGAGCCTTCGCCACTGCCGGACTCCTCGCCCGGGATCGGGATTCGGTCCACGCGAAGGAAGAACACGGCCATGTGAAGATTGCAGCCGAGTTCTATGATCTTCCTCAGCGTCTCAATGCCTGGCTCGTACGTGTCGCTCGACTCGATCTTGTGGATCGTTGCTCGATTGACTCCGCTGCGTTCGGCTACCTGATCGAGCGTGCCGGCACGATCGCGTGCCTCCCGAAAAGCCTCCCGCCACGTCGCCACGCCGTGAGTATAGCGGCCGACTTCTCGCCGCGAGAGTCCGCAACTCCATGTCTCCGAACGACATACAGGAAATATGCTTATGAGCGCATTCTCCTGTTGACTCCGTGCGTTCATAGGCATACATTCATATGCCGTGACGCGCATAACGCTCCTCGAAGCCAGAAAGAAAGCCGGTCTGACGCAAGAACAACTTGCGGAAGCGGCCGGCCGTGACCAAGCGCTGATCTCGAAGATCGAGCGTGGTGATCACACGAACCCCACGACAGAGACAGTCGAGCAGCTGGCCAAGGCGCTGGGAATCGCCCCGTCCCGTCTTCGATTCTCGACGCCTTTGCCAGAGCGAACGGTACGAGCGAAGCGTGACAGGTCAGGACGCACACAACGGGTGGGGTCCTAGCCATGACGCAGCACCTCTCGCAGCTCCTCAATCGCGCGGTGGTAGACAGCACGCGCCGTCGCAAGACGTGCCTGGGCTGTCTGGATCGCGGCCATCTGTCGCGCGTCGGTGACTGTGCGGTCTGTGGCGCGCCGGTCGCGGCGCACTTCAACGAACGCAACATCTGGGTCGGGCATCCGGTCGTGGAGCGGGAGGGCTCGCTGCGTCATGCGTAACAGCGTGCCCGCCCAGACGGTGCGACAGCCAGCGACCGATGGTCGCACTGCGTCGCTCCCGAGTCGCGCAGTGTCGCAGCGGATGCGACTCCCTGCGACAGATCCCGATTGCGCCAATGAAACCGCTATCGATCTGGCGATCTTGAACGCGGTGATGACGCGGCATGGCATGTCCGCGACGCTCTTCGCGCAAAACGCGGGCGCCAGTCGGACGGTCGTTCAGGAAGCGCTCACGGGTCAGCGCGGGCGCAAGGTCGCCTTTGCTTGGGTCCTGGCTCAAGGGGCCGACTTTGTCCGGGACGTCCAGGAGGCGACGAACCGCCAACTGCGGCTGACCCCCACGGCAGAGCGGGAGGAGTCATTCGAAGCCGTGGTGGAACTACTCAGGCGCGTGTGGTTCCGTGAGCGGCAAGACGAGGCTGCGTCATGAGCGCCGCCACATCGAACACCGAGGTTTCGGATGTCGTGAGCCCGACCGAATTGATGCAGCGGCTCGGCATCAAGAAGTCCCAGTTCTTCGCGCTGCAAAAGCAAGGCGCGTTTCGGATGTTCGAGTTCAGCCGGCCGATCGGCAGTCGTCGCTACGCGCGCGTGTTGGTCGATCGCTACTTCACCGGTGAATCAGTCGGTCAGTTCGGTCGAAGGAGAGCCTCATGACATCGAACGCCTTTCCGTATGTGTTCTCCCGCATCGTGTCCGGCATGTGCCTGGGCGTGGCGATCGGCTTTGCCCTGCTCGGGGACCGCGCGTCGGCGCTGCTGTTCATCGGGACGGCGTGCTTCGTCCACGTGCTGATCGCCGAGTTCGCACGGTGGGCTGAGCGTCAGGCGCCGGCGAAGCCAGGCGTCACACCCGTGCATCGCGTCCAGCGTGAGTTCACGCGCGGCTCAGCTCCGGAGGTCGCATGAATACCTGGCTCGAGCCGTGGGTCGCGTTCGGCGTGATTGTTGCGGCCACCCTCGTCGCGTGCGTTGTCATCGCGATTCTGAAGGCGTGCGTGGGCATTGAGGATCCGCAGGACCCTGAGGACCCCTACCTATGACCGAGTGGAATGTGCGACACGAGCCTCGCGCGATCGAGAACCCATGGGCGGTCGGTTTCGTGCTGCTGATCGCCGTGTTCGTCGCCATCGTCGTGAGGAGCGTCGGCGCGGAGGCGCAGCGGCGGTACGAGCCGGTCACGTTCCAGTTCGATGTCGTCAGCAAGCGCATCGCGATCCCGGAGTCGGTGAGTGACGCGGCCTGGATCTGCGCGCCGGGACGCGAGCCGATGTTCTGCCAGCGGGTCGGCTGGATGCGCGAGATGACGCGGCAGGGCATTCGCTGATGGCTGAAATCCTCTTCCTCATCGGGGTGGCGCTGCTGGTCGACGATGCGCGCCTCCGTCTGCAACGTCGTCGGATACGACGCGAACTTCACGACCTGAAGGCACACGCGGCGGGCCTCAGTTCAGCACTTCAATCCGCCCAACCACCAGTGAGGGAGTAGTCACATGCCGAGAGAACTGACCCAGGAGATCGAAGACATCCGATCCGTCGAGAGCGTGATCGACAGTGCGACCACGTTCGTGAACGGCGAAGCGGATCGGCTCGCCGCGGCTCGCCAGGACGCCATCGACAAGGGCGCGTCGGAAGAGCAACTCGCAGCGTTCGACGTCGAAATCGCAGCACTCAAGGAGCACGGAGCGGCGCTGGCGAGTGCCATCGCCGCCAACACGCCTGGCGCGCCGACGGAGGTCTAGGGCTACGTCACGTAAACGTCAGCGGGCTGCAGCGGACGGCTGCGGTGAAGGCGTGACCGCCGGGAGAGACCGGCACTCAGCTCGAAGGCAGAAACGAAAAGGGCCGGCGCTGTTGGAAGCAGCCCGGCCCATGGAGCAAACCAGTGAACGCGACAACTCTAGCACGTCCCCAAACGACCATGGAACCCAACACCGACACCAAGTCCGTTGCCACGCGCGCGTCGACGAGCACGGACGCCCAGGTCATCCGCAGCCCGAAGGAATACACCGATCGCCTGCAGGTCTGGCAGCGGCAGCAGTACCACGTGCTCACGCCGTTCGCGAACTTCAGCGCGTTGCCGGACCACTTCGGCCTGGTGCCCACGCTCGTCTACATCGATCCGAATCCCGACGCCGGCGACGTCTACGAGGACCGGCTGTTCTGTAAGGACGGCGAGGTCGCCATCGCGAAGATCGGCCTCTCGAAGATCGCGATGGCCGCCGGGATGACCATCACCACGGTTCGCACCGACGACCGCCGAATTCAGAACCTGTGGGAGATGCGTGCGACGGCCAGATTCGTTGGCATCGACGGCACACCGCAGTCCGTGGACGGCACCGAGGAGCTCGACCTCCGCGACGGCAGCGACCGGTCCCAGAAGGTGATGGGGAAGAACCGATCGCAGGATGCCTTGCGGGCGGCGCGCGCGAAGGGGCTCCGCGGGTGCGAAGCGCGGGCCATCAACGCCGCTATTCGCCAGTTCGGCATCCGACAGAAATACACGAAGGCGGAACTCGGCAAGCCCTTCGTCCTCGTGCGTGTCGTCTACATGCCGGACATGAACGACGCAGCCACACGCCAGCAGGTGACCGAGCGCGCCCTGGCCGGATCCTCGGCGCTCTACGGCGGCGGACATGCCCTCGCCGCTGCAGCGGAGCCAGAGGTCGTCAGCACGATCGGTGTGGATGGTGACGTGATCGACGTCACGCCGCAGCGGACGGAGCCCGCTCGGCCGGCCGACCGTGGGATCGAGGACGTGTCGTTCGACACCGAGGCCGGCCTCTACAGCGCCAGGCTCGATGGCGGCGAAGTGGTCACGGTGGCGAGTGTCGACGTTGGCAAAGCGCTGGCCGCAGCCAAGAAGGCCGCACAGCGCATCGTGCCGGATATCACGCCAGATGGCGTGCTCACGCTGTTCACCCTGGCGGCCGCCGAACCCGAAGAGCAACCGATCGGCCATACGAACGTCGCGAACGTCCACCGCGAGAAGGCCAAGGCGCCGAAGACCTGGGTGCGCTACGACGTCACCTTCCTGAGTGGCCAGAAGGCGTCCACGTTCGACACGAAGCTGCACGCCGTCATCGACGAGGCGGAGAAGACCCGGGCGGCCGTGAAGATCTCGACGGAAGAGAACGGCGACTACGACCCGAAGCTCACCGCGATCGATCTCGTCGACCAGCGGCAGGGCACCCTGCCAATCGCCGGACAGGAGAAGCGGTACTGATGGCGCTCCACCGGTTCATCCACATCGGCGATACCCACCTGAAGGGCGATCGGCGCCAGGTCGACCGCGTCGCCGCGCTCGAGCAGATCGTGGCGCACGTGCAGCGTCGGGCGGAGGACGACACGCTCGCCGCGATCATCTGGCCGGGCGACCTTTACGACGCGAAGAGCACCGTCGACGATCGCAACCTGCTCACGAGCTACGTGCAGGCCTTCGCGGCGGCCGCGACAGTCCTGGTCTGCTACGGCAATCACGACCAGCCCGGCGACCTCGCCGTCCTCGAGCGCCTGCAGGGCGTGCACCGTATCCGGGTCGTCGACACGCCTGGCGTCGTGACATTCGAGACGGCCCTCGGCGTGCCGGTGTCCGCGTTCGTCCTGCCGTATCCGCACAAGGGCGGGCTCGTGGCCGCCGGCGTCGACCACCAGGCACTCGGCCAGGACGCCGCATCCCTGCTCGATCCAATCTTCATGACGGCCGCGGCCGCACTCGAGCCGCTTATCGCTGCGGGCCACATCCCCCTGATGGCCACGCACATCAACATCGGCGGATCGGTCTCGTCGGTGGGGCAGCCGCAGATCGGGCAAGAGATCGAACTCAATCCCGCGCTCCTCGCCCGGCTGCCGATGTCGGTCGCCGTCCTGGCGAATCACATCCACAAGCACCAACAGGTCGGACGCCTGGTGTACGCCGGGTCGATCGCGCGCATGGACTTCGGTGAGCAGGAGGCCAAGGGCTTCGTCGAGTGGACGTGGGACGACGAGGCACGCGCGTGGTCGTGGGAGTTCATCCTGCTCGACACGCCTGGGCAGTTCCACATCGAAGGGCGCCTCACGCGCGACGCCTTCACGATCGACACGGTCAACGGCGAGCACGTGTCGCCCGGGCCCGGCGATGACGGACTCGTCCTGCCCGGCGACGATTTCAAGGGCGGCGACGTGCGCTGCCGCTATCACTTCGTCAAGGCGGAGATCGGCGCCCTCGACGTCGCGAAGATTCACGCGGAGTTCGCCGGCTGTCGCACGCTGGTGCTCGAACCGATCGCCGAGCAGGCGCATTCCGTCCGGGCCCCGGAGATCGCCGCAGCCGTCACGCTCGACGAGAAGGTCCACGCCTACGCGGCCCGCCAGGGCATCGCCGTCACGCCGGGCTTCGACGCCAAGCTTGCACTCATCCAGTCGTCACCGGACGACGCGGTCCAGGCGCTCGTCGCCACGCAGCTCGCGTCGATCGGGCAGCGGCGGGACACCTCGGCGGTGCAGCAGCTGCAGGCGCAGACGCAGGAACTCGAGGTGCGGGCATGAAGATCGAACGCCTCAGCCTCGACGGCATCCTCCGCTTTCACGAGCCGCTCACGCTCGACCTGACCGGGGTGCCCGCGGGCATCATCGCCGTGGTCGGATCGAACGGCGCCGGCAAGACCACCATCCTCGAATCGATGTTCGCCGGCATCTACGGCGAGATGCCAAGCCGCGCCGACAAGCCGCTGTTCGACCTGGTCAGCGGCCGCCGGGATGCGTTCATCGACGTCGAGGTGTCGTTCGACGCTGGCGGGCGGTACCGGGCCCGCACGAACCTCGACGGCCTCGCCCGCAAGCGTGACGCGGTGCTCGAGCACACCGGCGTCGACGGCCGCGTGACGCGCCTGAACGATGGCAAAGCGTCGACGTTCGACGCGGCGGTGACGCGCACGTTCCCGAAAATGGACACGCTCCTCGCGTCGGCGTTCGCCGCGCAGAACAAGAGGGGTAGCTTCACGACCCTCGATCGGAAGGGGAAGAAGGACCTCTTCACCGAGCTGCTCGGCCTCAACCAGCTCGAAGCCTTCGCGACGACGGCCCGCGCGGCCGCCCAGGCCGTCGATCGACGGCGGGCGGAACTGTCCGCCAAGGTCGAAGTCCTCGCGCCCACGACCACCGACGCGCAGGCGGATGCCATCGGCGAGGAAGCGAACCGCCTGCAGCTGGAGCTCGGCACCCTCGACCTCGCCCGTGAACGCGCCGTCGAGGAGCTGCTGGGTCTGGAGGCGCAAGCGGACGTCGCCATCGCCGCCGACAAAGCCGGACAGGCCGCGCTGCAGGCGCAGGCGGTCCACCTGGCCCGCCGTGACGCCCTCGCGCGTCAGCTGGCCGCCGTGCCGGACGAACGCGCCGCGGTCGACCGCCGCGGTCGTGACAGCCACGCGGCCATCGTCCGGCGCCGGGCCGACGCCCAGCAGCGCTACGAGCGTGCGTTGGCGTCTCTGCCGTCGACGGCGGATCTCGATCAGGAACTCGCCGGCGCGGTCGAGCGCATCGACAGCCAGGCCCGCGAGCGACGGGCGGAACTACAGGAGCGCCTGCAGAACAATCGCACTCTCCTCGAACACGCCGAGATCATCGCCGGGCAGCTTCGCGACCTTCAGCAGCTCGAGGCCGACATCACCCACGCGACCACGGTCCACGAAGCCGCGCGTCTGACGACCGCCGAACTGCTGACGCGGGGCCAGGAAGCCCGTGCCGCTGAGCGCGCCGAGGCCAGCTTCCCAGCGGACCTCGCGCGCGCGACGGCGGACGCCACGCTGCTCGAGCGCGTGCCCTTCGGCGACAAGTGCGCAGAGGCCGGATGCGCGTTCGTGCAGCAGGCCGTGGAAGCGCGCACGAAGATCCCGATCTACGAAGCCGGCGTCGCCCGTCTTCGTGCCGCCGAGCAGGTCGTCATCGTCACGACGGCCGCGTATCTCGAGGCCAAGGCGGCGGAAGCGGAGGCCTTCCGCCGACTCCGCGAGCTGAAGGATCAGTTGGCCCCATTCGCCACCACCCGCGATGAACACGCGCGGCTCGCGGTGGCTGCAGAACGCGTGACGGACCTGGAGGGGCAGCTCTGCGCCCTGGACCAGGACGTCGACGCGCAGCGCGAGGCCGCACGCCAGTACCGCGCCACGCGCGCCGCCGATGTCGCCCACCGCGTGGTGACCATCGAAGCGGAGTGGACGCAGGCGCAGGACACGGCGGTCTCAGAAGGCCTCGCGCTGAAGACGACGACGGACGCGGACCTCGCGGCCCTGGACCAGCGGAGTGACACCGTTCGCGCGGACCTGCAGCAGCTCGACCGCGTGATGCAGACCTCGGCCGACGCCGTCGCCTCAGCGCAAGATGCCGCGGTCAATCGCGCCGCGGCCGAGACGGCCGTCGCCCGGGCCCGGGCCGCTCTCGCCAACGTGCAAGCCGACCTGGCTCGCCTCGAGGCCACCGTCGACGCATTCGAACGTCGCCGATCGGAGTTCCGCCAGCGGCAGGCCGAACGGCAGGACCTCGAAGCGGACATCGCCACGCTCGACACCGAGCTCATCGAATGGCAGGCGCTCGCGCGCGTGTTCAGTCGCGATGGGTTACCGGTCCTCGAGATCGACGCCGCCGGGCCCGGCGTGTCGGCGATTGCGAACGACCTCCTGCAGTCCTGCTTCAGCGGCCGTTTCACGGTGGAGCTGCTCACCCAGGCCGTGAAGGCCGACGGCAAAGGCATGAAGGAGACGTTCGACCTGAAAGCATGGGATGCCGAGCGCGGTGGCGAATCGCGCGACCTCAGCGACATGTCCGGCGGTGAGCAGGTCATCGTCGACGAGGCCATCAAGTCCGCGATCGCCTTGTTCTGCAACACACGGAACGTGCTGCCGATTCGGACTTGCTGGCGGGACGAGACGGGTGGCGCCCTCGACAGCGAGAACGCGCCGCGCTACCTCGCGATGCTCCGGCGCATCCGTGAGCGTGGCGGGTTTCACCACTTGTACGTCATCACGCACAACCCGGACGTCGCGGCGATGGCCGACGTGCAGCTCGTCGTCGAGGGCGGGACTGCGCGGCTCGTCTACCCGCCCTTCTCCCGCACGGAGGCCGCATGACACGCGAAGCCGCACAAGCCATCTGTGACCGCCTTGAGACCAGGGCCCAACAGGTACGGATGCGAGCCCTCCTGCGCCGACGGCGGCAACTGCTGTGCCGGTGCGATGCGGACGTCATCATCGCGTTGCGAGCGCTACGCCTCCACGAACCGGCGACGGACAAGGGCCAGCGAGGGTAGATGACGCGTTCTCCGTTCCCCAGCAACCCATCACAGCCGAGGTGTCGCTGATGCCGTGGGCCCGGATTGACGACAACGCTGGCGGCCACGCGAAGCTCCTGGCCCTATCGGACGGCGCCTACCGGCTGTGGGTCGCCGGCCTCATCTATTGCCAGCGCAACCTGACCGACGGGGCCATCCCGCGCCACGTCATTCCGACGTTCGGCGTTCGGGCCAAGAACGTCCAGTTGCTGATCGCGCATGAACTCTGCGCGAGCCTCGTTCCGGGCCGTTCCCCGCTCTGGCACATCACCGAGACGGGCTACCAAGTTCACGATTTCCTCGATTGGAACGAGAGCCGCGAGGCGGTATCCATCGGCCGTCTGACGGCGAAGCAGCGGATGGCGCTGTTCAAGGACCCGACCCTGCGACGAGAGATCCGAGATCGAGACGGCGACTTCTGCCGCTACTGCCATCGCTACGTTCGGTGGGCCGACAAGAAGGGGCCCCATGGTGGCACGTACGACCATGTCGAGCCCTACGCGGGCAATCACCTCGAGAACCTAGTGGTGGCCTGCCGCAGCTGTAACAGTCGGAAGCTCGGCCGAACCCCGACAGGGGCAGGTATGCCGCTGTTGCCGCCGAAGGAGCCAAAACTACTCGGAACCGGATTTGAATCCGATTCAACACCCAAGAGTCAAATCGGATTCAAATACGAACAAGCATCCACATCCACATCCACAGATCCGGACAGAGAGCGTCCGGATAGAAAACCCCAAGGTCAAGAGCAGCGCGAAATCGCGCCCGACACGCATGCCGTCTTGGTGCGCTTGGCACACGACGTCCTCGCGGATGTCGCGACCGGTGCCCTCGAAGCCGCTGACGCGAAGACCGAACTCAAGCACCGGGCAGGCAAAGCGCGGATTCCCTACGACGCCGGACGGGTCACGAGGGCGCTCGATTCCGCCGAGCACCAGCGGAGGCGAGCGTGATCTGGACCGTGTCGACCCTCGCCGTGACGTGCGGGAACTGTTGCGAAGTCATCCCGGCCGACGCCCCGATCGCGTTGGTGTCCACGGCGAAGAAGGTCCGCTGCGCGCCGTGCGCGGCCGCGATGGGATTTCCCGTCGACCAGGCCGAGGTCGACCTCGAGCGGTTCCGCCTGGAAGCGGAGAGCGTTCCGACTCGCATCGTGCGACCAGCGCAACAGGCGCGCGTGCCGCCCGTTCGTCAACCCGTTCCCCTGTCGGCCGTTGCCGGCAGTTTCTTCGATTCGAAAGCGGCCGCATCTGGCGGGCGCAATGACCAGTAGAGGCGTGCATCCCATGGACCCAGTGACTCACTCCGCGTATCGCGACATTCCGATCAGCTCGCTGGTCGAATCGAAGTGGAATCCTCGCAAGCACTACGACACGGGCAAGCTCGAGGAACTGGCCGAGTCGATCCGGCAGAAGGGCATCATCGAGCCGATCGTCGTGCGGGCGAACGGCAAGCCCGACATGTTCGAGATTCTCGCCGGCAGCCGGCGATTCCGCGCGTCGAAGCTCGCGGGCCTGACGTCGATGCCCTCGGTCGTCCGCGTGATTGACGACACGGCGGCTCTGGAACTGGCGGTCATTGAAAACGGGCAGCGTGAGGACGTCCACCCGCTCGACGAGGCCGAGGGCTACAAGGCGCTCCTGAAGGCCGACAAGCATTACACCGTCGCCGTGGTCGCGGCGAAGGTGGGGAAGTCCGAGAGCTATGTCTACCGCCGACTCAAGCTGCTCGAACTCGAGCAGGGGCTGCTGGCCGCACTGGCAGAGGACCGGCTGTCGGTCGCCCACGCCGAGAAGCTGTTGCGGTTGACACCTAAACTGCGGGCCATCGCCGCCGACCCGGTGAGTGGTGTGGTGTGGCGGGAGAGTCCGCTCTTCGCTGAAGACACGGACTGGATTCCCCAGCGCGAGGACCTGCGGCCCTTGCACGAACTCGAGTCGTTCATCCGTACGCGCTCGCATTTTGATCCGTCCCACCGTGACGTCAAACACTTTCAGCCCGAGCTCGCCGCCGCGATTGCCGACGCGGACGCTCCAGCGGCCGCGGAAGCCACGGAGTTCGGTGATGACAACCGTTCTCCGGCCCGACTGGTGGAGCTCTCGCTCGACCCGCTCGCGAGGAACAAGCTCGGTGCCGCGCCGAACGATCCGATTCCGCTGACGCCCAGCAAGTGGCGTGAAGTGAAGGGCCCGAAGGACCGGTGTCCACACACGATTCGCGGCGTCATCACCCATGGCGGCGAGAGCCGCGTGTTGGACGTTTGCACGAAGAAGTCCTGCCCCCGACACTTCCCGCCAACGAAGCGCACGAAGGACCCGCGCGCGGCGCAGGTGGCGGCGTCTGGGGCGGAACGCCGCGCGCGTCAGCAGCAGGAGGACGAGAAGCGGCGGGCCGACGAACAACAATTCAAAGCGATGGCGCCGGCGCTATGCCTCGCCATGGCGGCGCACCTCGCGCGCGTGAAAGTGAACGCGGCGTTCGTGCGCTCCATCGTCGACTCCTACCGTCTGCAGAACGTTAAGCGCTACTTCCACATCACCCTGACCGATGCGACCGCGGCGCAGGTCTTGGCGCTCGTGAACATTCCCAACCCGGAGTATCGCTACCACGTCGAGCAGGCAGCGAAGACGTGGGACTTCGACCTGAAGGCCTTTCAGAGGGCATGGCAGGCCGGGCAAGACGCCAAAGGGAAGGCCGCGCTCAAGGCCGGTCGCGCGGACCTGAAAGCCAAGACCGCTCAGTAGAAGAGCGCGAAGAAGTGAGCGTGTCCGGGCAGACGTTGTTGGAGTGGCGGCGCAAGGGGCTGTGCCTGAAGTGCGGGCGCCACCCGGCGCCGGACAAGCCGCACGTCTGCCAGGCCTGCCAGATCACCGCGCGCAGTGAGCAGAAACGCAAGGCGGGCAAGAAATGACGACGCAGCGCACGATGTGGATCTGGGCCGACACCATCCGCCAGCGTGCGTGTACCGCGCGGAACTGCAGCAAGCCCGTGTGGTTCTGCCAGAACGTCAAGACCGGCAACTACATGCCGTTCAACCGCCCACCCGAGGCGCTCGCGCGGCAGAACGAATTGGAAACGAATCGGGAGCAGTGGCTGGTCGACATGGTGCACGTCCACTGGGCGGACTGCGCGGCGCGACACACGTTCGGACGACGGAGGCGGTGATGGCGATCGACGAGAGGTTGCGCACGCTCATCAGCAAGGAACTCGGATTCCCGGAGGACGAGATCACGCGCGATGCGTCGTTCCGGGATGACCTCGGCGCCGACTCGCTCGACTTGGTCGAGGTGGTCATGGCGGCCGAGGAAGAGTTTGACATCGAGATCGATGACGACACCGCCGAGATGTGCACCACGTTCGGCCGGCTCGTCGACGTCGTGACCGCGCGGGTCGAGCGGAAGAAGGTCGGCGCCGCGTGATCCCGATTCCGCCGCGAGAGTCACTCCCGGGCGCCCGCCGTGTCGTGCTCGGCGCCGGCCAACCCGAGTACGAACCCTTGCCGGCGGTCGTGACGGTCGAGGGACTGGTGATGACGGAATGGGAACTGACCGCGGTGGAACTGCAGGCGGTCCTCGAGGGCGGCCGCTTGCGGTTGTGGGTGCATACGTTCGGTCGCGGATTCTCCCCGGTCGAGCTCGAGGTTATTCGGCGGAACGGCCAAACGGTGGAGAGGTAACGCACATGGCAGGCAGGCAGGCAGGCAGGCAGGCAGGCAGGCAGTGGAGTCGATTCTCGCGTTCATCACCGAACGACGCGATGCGCTCAGTGAGCTCGAGGCCGCGATCATGAAGACGCAGCACCTCTTCGCGCAGCCGCTTGGTGTGGCGCTGGCGCCCGCGACACTCGCGCCGGCGGCGTTGCCGGCCGCGGTGATCGAGGCCCCTGTCCGTCGAGGACCTGGGCGACCACGCACGGTCAAGCCTGCGGTGCCACGCCAGGGCAAGGGCGGCCGCGGCCGCGTTGAGCGGCCAGACCTCACGCCCGCGGTCCTGGCGTTCCTCGAGCGGCAACGTGAGCCGACGACGTTCGGAACGCTCGTGGCCGCGCTGCAGTCGCGCCCCGCACTCGTCCGACCGTGTCTCGATGCCCTGGTGCAGACCAAGCAGGTCCTCCGGACCGGCGTCAAGAACGGCCAGCGGATCGGGTTGCCGGGGGTGATGGGCTCTGCGCCGGCGCCGGTCGCCGCCACCCCAACCCAGGCGAAGCCACGACACGTCAACGCCACGAGTGCGACCAGTGAGGAAATTGCCAAGGTCCTCGCCGATGGTGCCAGCTACGATGCGAAAGAGGTCTATCGCCGATGCCGTGGGCACGTGGTCGACCTCGACCTCGATGACGTCGTCGCGGCGCTCGAGCAGTTCGTGAAGGCGGGCCACGCCGAGCGTATTCCTCTCGGCGAAGGCATCGTGCGGTACCGGCGCCGCGGAAAGGTCAAGGCGACGGCATGACGCTCCGCGACCGCGCCGACGCCTACGCCGTGCTGTTCCCGGATCGGCCACCGCTCCAGGTGGTGCGTGAACAGGCCCGGGACGTGATCTACGGCACGTGGCTCGGCGGCCAGGACTACCGGAACGCGTCGAAGTTCTACGGCGCCTACCCGCCGGGCTATCTCGAGCGTGTGATGGCGCTGTTTCCGGACGTCACGCCGTCCGCGCTGCCGACCGACGTGTTGCATGTCTTCAGCGGATCGCTACCGCCCGGTCACTACGAGCGGTGCGATCTGTTGCAGCCAGCGGAGATTCAGGCCGACGTCTGCGAACTGCCGAACATCATCCTGAACTGGCGGCCGCGGTTGGTGATTGCCGACCCGCCGTATTCAGCCGCGGACGCCGACAAGTATCGGACGCCGCCGTTGAACCGACGTCGCGCCCTGGAGTCGATCGCGCGCATCACGCAGCCCGGCGGCCATCTCGTCTGGCTCGATTGCGTGTGGCCGATGCACAACAAGCAGCAATGGGTCACGGTCGGGCGCATCACGCTCATCCGGTCGACCAATCACCGCGTCCGGCTGGTCTCCATCTTCGAACGGGTGGCCGCGTGACGCGCTGCGCGTGCGGTTGCAGACGCCCGGTACGTCTCCGGTCGGGCCGGCGGACAAAGTACGCGACGGTGGCGTGCTGGCACCGGCTGCGCACGGCGGAGCAGCGTCAGCTCGCGGGCCAGAAGGGCGGCGCCGCGACCGCGCGGTCCTTCGAACGGCGCCTGGTCCGGCGCCTGCTCGTGCTCGACCCGCACGAGGCGATTCTTCGCGCGTACCACCTGGGCCGTCGTGCCGCCTATCGCGCCCACGAGAAGGGACGGGCCGCGTGAGGATGCACCAACAGAAAGGCGGCGTCAGCACGGACACGATGATCCTGCAGGCGCTCTTGCGCGGTCCACTGACGGCCGTGCAGCTTGAGAAGCGCCTCGGTCTCTGTCGCCAATGCGCGCGACCGGCTCTGCGGGTGCTGCTGGCCACCGGGAAGGTGATCGCCGAGCCGTTCGAGGGGTCGCCCGTGCGGAAGCAATACCGGGCGGTGCGCGCATGAGCATCCTCGTCGGCTACATCCATCCG
>JBDTNQ010000059.1:0-26924 GCA_039933635.1 Acidobacteriota bacterium | reverse complement strand
CCGACGGCCGTGAGCGCGCGGGAGACGGGTCCGTTGTCATGTGGGTCCGGTGCGCCCAGAGGAGCAGGCGTCAACGACAGCGATTAGACGCCGAGGGGTGAGCGATGGCTTGGGGCGGCGAATCACCGGCGGATCGAGTCCCTGGGAGGCCGTGCGTTCTGAGGCGCAGGACGTCCCGTAGGATCTCGATCGCCGGATCGCGCTCACTTCCGCGAGGAAGCAAACAGCACGGACCTCGATCGCAAACGTGATGCCAATTTCTGGGTCCAATCTTTTTCGGAAGCGGGCAGGTTCGTTCTTGTCCGCCGGGCAACTGTCGGCCGCCAATGGGCAACATGTCCAACCGCATTGGACCGTACGGAGGAGTCCCGGTGTGCATCGGTTTTGCACTACACGCGACGGAGGGACGACATGGACGACCAATCGGTCATCGTACCGAAGCGTTGCGATCACTGCGCCTCGAACCTGCTGGTGTCGTGTGTGTTCGGCGGCCGATCAGCGTCCCAGTCGTGGTATGCGATCGTGTGTAAGTCCTGTGGACACACCAACCACTGGCAGCTGCCGGGCACGTGTCTCGACTCGTGGCTGGACCCAGAGTTCGAGAGACTACCGGCGAAGTAGCTCTAGTTTCGGGCGAGCGCACCCAGGACCATTGCGAAGTAGAGCGGGTATCCCAGGTGCTGCATGGTCGCTCGCATCTGTTCGGATTGCGTGAGACCCAGCACGCCCCCAATCACGAAGCTGGGCCGAGGATGGTCGTGGTCCAGAAGGCAATGGTCTTGACGCGCGCGAGGGTCATGGCAGTCTCTCCCGGAGCGGTCAACGGCCGGGTCATCCGGTCCGATTTCTGCTCCCTGTCATGACGACGAACGAAGGAGGGACGGTTCGTAGCCGAAGCGCGAGGTCACATCGTTACCTCTTCCTGCGACGGAAAGCCGTGCTGTTTGCGCCCAATGGGCCCCTCGTGTTCGGCACTCGTCTTGTAGAGTTCGAAGCGGCCATCGAGCGCCACCTCGCGCACATGTTTCTCGTAAGCGCTTCGCGTCCGGGCGCTCATGGGTGAGAAGCCGCGGGCGATCTTGATGTTCTGACGCAGGACCTTCAGGGAGTCGATGCCGGACACGGTCGTGCACACCGGCAGACTCATCGCGTACCGGAGCGCGTCGTCGGCCGTCGACGCCTTCTGCGCCACGATCTTGCCGCTTCCGCCGAGGCTCTTCATGCCGATCGCGGCAATCCGCTGGCGTGCGAGTTCCGGCAGCACGTGCGACTGAAAACTACGGAATGACGCGTCCACCCCGTTCAGCGGCAGCTGGCACGCGTCGAAGGGAAATCCGAACGACAACATCCGCAGGTGAATATCGGGACTCTTGTGCCCGGTGAACCCGACGTAGCGCACCTTCCCTTGCGCCTTTGCTTTCTCCAGGGCTTCGACGACGCCGCCGCGGGCGAAGTGAAGATCGGGGTCGTTGTCGTACGCGCACTCGTGGACCTGCCAGAGATCCAGGTGATCGGTCCGGAGTCGTCGAAGGGATTCCTCGAGCTGGCGCATCGCCAGCTTCGCGTCCCGTCCATGAGTGCACACCTTCGTCATGAGGAAGACCGAGCCGCGGCGATCGGCGATGGCGCGGCCCATGCGCTTCTCGCTCTCGCCATCGTGGTATTCCCAGGCGTTATCGAGGAAGTTCACGCCCGAGTCGAGGGCTTCGTGCACGATGCGAACCGCCTCCATGACGCTCTTCGGTTTGCCGAGGTGATAGCCTCCGAGCCCGATGATGGACACCTGGTCCTCGTGACGGCCGAACGAGCGCGTGGGGATGGCGTTGGAAGAAGGTCGCGGCATGAATGTGTCTCGTCAGGGATGCGAGACACAGCGTAGTGCAAATGCCCGGTCGCTTGCGCGCCGCTGGCGAGCGAGCCAGGCATGCACTACGCTCTACGATATGAGTCAACCGGTTCACACCCATGGTCAGTACGCGATCGAGTTCAAGAATGAGGACGGCGGCAACTGGTTCCCCGATCTGCACGAATTCACGACCCTCGAAGCCGCGAAGATTCACGCTGAAGACCTCGTCCTCAATGGCAAGCTGGCGGCCCGTGTGCTGAGGGTCGAGCACTACACCGCGCGACCCCTGACGGCCTGAGCGATGCAGGCGATCGTCGACTTCATCCTGGAGCTCGACAAACTCAAGGGCGTCACCCGCAAGGTCAAGCCGCTGGGCCTCGATCGCTACGAAAACCCAGCGGAACACACATGGCAAATTGCGCTGTTGGCCGCCTCGCTTGAGGACCATGCGGCCGCGCCGGTCGACATCGCGCGTGTGATCGGCATGCTGCTCGTGCACGACGTCGGCGAGATCGACACCGGTGACACGATGGCCTTCGTCGAAGAGGGCGTCGCCGAACGCAAGACGGCCGAACTCGCCGCGGTGCGCCGCATTTTTGGCAAGCTTCCTGAGCCGAAAGCGGCACAGTTCCTCGCGCTCTGGCAGGAGTTCGACGCGGAGACCTCGGCCGACGCCCGCTTCGCGCACGCCGTCGATCGCGCGATGCCCGTTCTGCTGAACCTCGCCAACAACGGCCAGAGCTGGCGCGAGAACGGCATCACCTACGAGCGCGTCGTCCGACGCGTCTCCGGCCAGATTCAGGATGGATGTCCCGCGCTCTGGGGCTACCTCGCCTCCCGCCTCCGCGACGCGCACGACAAGGGCTGGTTCGGGATCTGAGAGACCGGGTGTCGAACGTCCCTATTGCCTTCCCATAGGTGCGTGTGTCAACGTATGGCTTCGCCATAGGGGCTGGCCCTGGACCTGAAGGTCGAGGGCTCCAAGGAGAGAGCCAGGCCCGCGGGGAGTTCCACCATGAGCAAGACCGACATCTGGCAAGGCACGCTCGCGTTGATGATCCTGAAGACGCTCGAGAGTCTCGGGCCGTTGCATGGGTACGGCATCGCGCGTCGCATCGAGCAGACGAGCGGCGGGCTGCTGTCGCTCAACTACGGCACCCTCTATCCCGCACTGCTGCGACTCGAGCAGGAAGGCTACATCCGCTCGGAGTGGGGCTCGTCGGAGAACAACCGCAAGGCGAAGTTCTACGAGTTGACGCGCGCGGGCCGGAAGCAGGTGAGCCGGGAGACCAGCGAGTGGGTCACGACGACGGAGATCCTGGCGCGGTTCCTGTCGCCCAAGGGAGAAGCATGATGCGTCGCGTGCGCGCATGGATGCTGCGAGTGCGGGATCTCTTCGGTGGACGGCCGGCCGAGGCCGACTTCAACGCCGAACTCGAGAGCCACCTGCAGCTGCATATCGATGACAACCTGCGTGCCGGGATGTCGCCAGCCGAGGCGCGACGCCACGCGTCCATCACGCTCGGCGGGATCGAAGGCGTTCGCGAAGCCCACCGCGATCGTCGTCGTCTTCCGCTGATCGATGTGCTGCGACGCGATGTCCGGTTCGCGTCCCGCCAGTTGCGGCGCTCGCCAGGGTTCGCGGCGGCCGCCATCCTCGTGCTCGCGCTCGGCATGGCGTCGACCGTCACGATTCTCGCGTTCGTCGACGCGGCGTTGCTTCGTCCACTGCCGTATCAACAACCCACACGACTCGTGGACGTGACCGAGTCGGTGAAGCAGATTCCGCGGGACAACCTCTCGTACCAGGACTACCTCGATTGGAAGCGCATGAACACGGTCTTTGCCGCGTTCGACGCGTACACGGGCTCCGGCTTCATGATGAACACGCCCTCGGGCGCGCGTCCGGTGACGGCCGTCCGTGTCACGGCTGGGTTCTTCAGGACACTGGGCATCACCCCGGCGATCGGGCGCGACTTCCGCGACGAGGAGGGGCAGCCCGGAGCCGCAGAGACGGTGGTGCTGAGTCACGTCGCGTGGCAGAAATACTTCGGAGGGCAGGCCTCGATCCTCGGCCAGACCATCACGCTCGACAGCGCGCCGCATCAGGTCATCGGCATCCTGCCGCCGCAGTTCGAGTTCGCCCCCGCTGGCACCGCGGAGATGTGGACGCCCATCACCACGCCACGCGGCTGCGAGCAGCGGCGCTCGTGCCACAACCTCTACGGCGTCGCCAGACTGAAGGACGGCGTGTCCATCGAGGCCGCGCGCGCGGAGCTCGTCGGCATCGCCGCGCGACTCGAGCAGCAGTATCCGGACAGCAATCGCGGCCAGGGTGCCGTCGTGGCGCCGCTGTCCGAGGTCGCCGCGGGCAACGTGCGCCCGGCGCTGCTGTTGCTGCTTGGCGGCGTCGTGCTGCTCCAGGTGATTGCCTGCCTCAACGTTTCGAGCCTGCTGCTCGTGCGCACGGACAGTCGCCAGCGCGAGCTTGCGGTGCGACGAGCCATTGGCGCGTCGAGAAGCCGGCTCGCCGCGCAATTCACCGTTGAGGCGCTCGTCCTCGTGATCAGTGGCACCGCGCTCGGCCTCGTCGCGGCGTGGTTCGTGGTGCCGGCGCTCGTGCACCTGATTCCCGCGGATCTCATCAATCGGATGCCGTACCTGCAGAGCATGGACGTGAGTGGACGGCTCATCGCTGGCGTGGCGGGCATTGTCACGCTGTCCACGCTTGTGCTCGCCGTGACGCCACTCGTGCGGCTCTCGCGATCGGACGCCATCTTCAGTCTCGCGGAAGGCAGCCGTGGATCTTCAGGACGCACCTGGCGTCGCCTCGGCGCGCGGCTCGTGGTCGTCGAGCTGATCATTGCGGTGGTACTGCTCGTCGGCGCGGGACTCCTCGGTCGTAGCGCGTATCGCCTGATGCACGCGGAGCTCGGGTTCGAGCCGACCGGCCTGGCCTCGATCCGGCTTGCGGCCTTCGGACCGCGCTTTGAAGGCCACGCCGCAGCCGTGGGCCTCAGCCGAACGATTGCCGAACAGGTGGGGCGCATTCCCGGCGTGACCGCGGTCGGTCACACGAGCGTTCGCCCGGTCAGCTTCAATGGCAACACGACGTGGATCCGCATCGTGGGCCAGCCGTTTAACGGCGAGCACAACGAGGTGAACTACCGGCAGGTGAGCGCCTCGTACTTCGAGACGCTCAAAGTGCAGCAGATTCGCGGTCGGCGTTTCGCGGATGCGGATGATGCCGCGCACCCGCGCGTGGTGATGATCAACCAGGCGCTGCAGCGACGGTATTTTCCGAACGAGGATCCCATCGGGCAGCGCATCGGCAACACGGGCCTCACTCCCGACAGCATCGTCGAGGTCGTCGGTGTGGTCGCCGACTTGCGAGAAGGTGGCCTCGACGACGAAATCTGGCCGGCGGTGTACTACCCCTTCAATCAGGATTCCGACACGTCGATGGCGCTGATTGTGCGCACCGCTGTGCCACCGGCATCGATCCTCCCGGCGCTCGATTCGATCATCCGCGGGATCGATCCGAACATCGGCACGATGAGTCCCACGACGATTGAGGATTACATCGACGCGTCGCCCTCGGCGTACATGCATCGATCCACGGCGTGGCTCGTGGCAGCATTCGCGGGCGCGGCGTGGGCGCTGGGTGTGATTGGCCTCTACGGCGTGCTGGCCTATCTCGTGAGCCAGCGCACGCGTGAAATCGGCGTGCGCCTCGCGCTTGGCGCCGAGCGGCACACGGTCGCCGGCATGGTCGTACGCGAAGCGGGCAAGCTCGCAGTGGCCGGCGTCGGCGTGGGAATGTTGCTGGCGGTCGGCATTGCGACGCTGATGCGCGCCTTGCTGTTCAGTACGGCGCCCTGGGACGCTCCCACGCTCGCGGTCGTGGCCGTGGTGCTCGTGTGCTCGGCGCTCGCCGCGAGCTACGTGCCGGCGCGCCGCGCCGCGGCCGTCAATCCGATCGACGCGTTGAGAGCCGAGTGAGGAGATAGACAGACCCGGTCGCTTAAGTCCCGATCACCGCACGCGACACGACGAATCCCAACCATCCTGCGATCGCGCCGCCCACGAGTGTCGCCGCGACATTCAGCAGCGCGATCGTCGACGCGCCTTCTTCGACGAGCCGCAGCGTTTCGTAGTTGAAGCTCGAGTAGGTCGTGAGCCCACCGACGAAGCCGACGGTGATCGCCATACGCAGCGTCGGCGACCACTCGAGCTGCAGCGCGGCCTGCATCACCGCGGCGATGACGAAGCAGCCGACGATGTTGACGATGAGCGTGCCGTAGGGGAAGCCGGGGCCAAACCGCTGCAGGGCCCAGAGGCCGACGAGATAGCGCGCACCCGAGCCGATGGCGCCGCCAAGACAGACGTAGAGCAGTCGGCTCATTTTGCGCTCCCGGCGCATTATGCACGGATTCGGATCGTCCCGATGGAGCCCTGGACCCGCAGACCTTTAGAGCGTCCGCTTGGGTACGACCACCCAGATGCGGCTGCGGACCGTGGTGCCCTTCTGTCTGACCTTCACGTTCAACGTGCGGAGTTTGCCGTCGCGGTCCGTGTCGGCGGGCTCGACGCCTAGGAGGTAGTGCGAGGACGTTTCCCGCAGCACGCGATCCAGCGCCCACCCGCCCCCGCCCATCACCACCCGCATGAGCGTGCCGCCGGACGCGCCGGAGAACTCTGACAACAGGCGTCCCGTCACCGCGTTGTCGCGGCTGCGCGAGACCGGTGGATTGTCGGTCTTCCGCGTCTCGGCGGCCATCTGCCGCCACGGACCGGCGTCGAGGTGCACAACGTAGATGGTGGTGTTCGTCGCGGCCGCGTCCTGGCCGAGCTGCTTGGCCAGATCGCCGATCTCAGGACGTCCACCCGGCCGGTCGGTGCTGGCAATCCCGGCACTGAAGAGCACCACGGTCTTGCGGCCGGGCTCGTCGTTCAGCAGCTGAATGAGCGATCGCAACCCATTCAGGCCTTCGGTCGCGCGGCCCTCGAGGTAGAAGGCCAGGGACTGTGCTTCGGTCTGAATCTGTTCGACGCAGCTGACGTCCGTCGCGCCGCACTCGCGCAGTTGCACGCGTCGCGTGACCTCACCCTCGTTCCCGGACAGCACCGGCGTCGCGGCGCCGCGCCCGACGTTGTTCGCGCGGGCACGACCGATCTCCGCCGTCACGTCGATGATCTCGGACGGCGTCAGGTTGAACTCGCCAGGCATGTTCTGGAGGTGGCCGACGATCGTATCGACCTGCTTGCTCACCGCTCCGTGATCAGTCGTGGGCTCCAGCCGCGGACCCACGGGGAACGTGTAGAGACCGACCTGATCGGCCGGCTGCAGGCGCTGGATGAATCCGCGCGCGGCCCCCACCACATCCCGGGATTCGCCGACGCTGAAACTGTCGGTATCGAAGGCGAGCACGTACATCCGTCCAGTGCCGGTCAGGCCGCCAGTCGGCCAGATGTTCGAGGCCGTCGGACCGCCGCCGATGCTGGTGACCTGTCCGGCTCCGGATCCGGATCCGTTCAGGGCAGACCCGTCCAGTCGCGTGCTTTCGATGAATTCCGCCGACGCGACGCGCCGCGTCTTGCCGCTGATCGAAACGTCGAAATCCTGAGGCCGGAGGGCGGGAATGGGCCGGCCGTCCCCGTCGACGACTTGCACGTCGACCGCAATCAGGTCGACGCCGGCCCGGAAGACCGGCGTCTGACCCTGGGCGAAGAGACCCAGCGAGAGCGCGCTGCCGATGGCGACTGTAGTGAGAACACGAAGCGTCCCTCGTCGCATCGTCGCACCCTCCTTGGGGACGAACTCTGTTGACTATTTACCAGCGCGAGCTGCGGCCCAGCGCTTCCGTTGGGCTTCGGCAATACGCGCCCGAGCCTCGGCCGACATCGTCCGCTTCCCGGTGCCGGACTTGGCCGCCTTGCTCGTTCCCCCGGCGCCTTCCTTGCGTCGCCGCCAGGCTGCGCGCAGTTTAGCGCGGGTCGCCGCCGACGTCTTGTACCCGCGCGGACGACCACCGCGACGTGTTCCCGCGCCAGACGTGGGCGCGCCAACCTCGCCCAGTTCGCGAAGCATCGACCCCGTCAGTTCCGCGAGCCGCTGCAGCTCGCGCGTCATGAGCGTCCGTTCTTCCTTCCAGTTACTTACCTTCTTCGAGAGCTCGCCAAGAGCCGCTGCGATGTCTGAGGACTTGGCGTTTGTCGTCTTTTTGGCCATTCAGGCGTTTTCCTTGTGTGGGGGGACTCTAAGGTCGTCTATATGTCACTAGATGACATCAATGGCCGACCAGTCGACCATTAATAGGGTGAAAGACAAATACCATTAGAGAAATAGATTAGCAACTGAAGAAGCGGGGAGCGGTGCAGCCGTTGGGAGGAGACCGACGATGTGCGCAGCTTCTCCGATGACGTCGGGAGCCGTCCAACCGTGCGCACGAAGGTTTCGGATGCCTGTGTCGCCGTCGGACTTGCTCAGCTTGCGTCCCGACGTCGACGTCGCGAGTGGGTGATGCAGGAAGTGCGCCGGTCGGGGTCTTCCAATTGTGCGGCCGAGCGCGATTTGAAGCCCGGTCGACGACAGTAAGTCATCACCGCGCGCTACCAGGTCTATGCCCTGGAAATGATCGTCGACGACGACAGCGAACTGGTATGTCCAGTTGCCGTGACGATCGCGAATCACCACGTCGCCGTGCTCTTTGAACGGCCGCTGCTCCACGACGCCGTGCAACGCGTCCTCGAAGCGCTCGACCGTGTCGTCGCACACGAGACGCCACGCCAGATGCTCCTCCGGCGCGTGACCGGCGTGCCGGCACCGGCCACCGTCGCCCCCAAGGCCTGCGGCGTGGATCGCCGTCAGGTCGTGCCGCGAGCAGGTGCAGCCGTAGACCAGACCACGATCGATGAGAGACCGCGCTTCGCGCGCGTAAATGGCGCCACGATCGCTCTGGCGCGATGCGCACGTCCCGTGACGGAAATCCTTCGTCCCGAATTCGTCCGGCACGAACCCGAGCCAGTCCAGATCGTCCAGTAGCGCCTCTTCGAAGGCCGGCCGCGATCGCTGGCGGTCGTGGTCCTCGATCCGGAGCACGACGCGCGCGCCCGTGCGTCCGCCCCATCCCCACACGTAGATGGCGTTGACGACGTGTCCGAGGTGGAGGAAGCCGGTGGGCGCAGGTGCAAACCGCGTGAGCCGGGTCAGCGATGTCTCCATACCGACCATGCCTCGGCAAGGAACGTCACGCCAATCCACGTCGCGAGACCGGCCACGGGAAAGGCGAGCAGCCGCGGAAAGTAGAAGCTGACGGACGCGAAGGTCAGGAGCGCGCCTGCCGCAAGCGCGATCGGCGTGGCCTCGAACGTCTCGAGTCCACGATTGCCCGTGACGGCCGCGCCAACGCTGCGTCCGACGCCGGTCACCGACCGCAGCATCCGTCTGGCGGCGCGTCGTTTGCCGTGGGCCTTCTGTGGCCCCAGGGGCGCCGTGACTGACCGTCCGGCCGACTTCAGGTTTGCGAGCACGATCTCGGTCGACCGCGAGAGGTCCTCCGTGAAGTGCTCGCCCAGCGTCGTCGCGACGGACTCGTCCTCGATCGCGACGTCCAGTTCCCAGTTACCGATCCAACTGTTGACGTTCAGATTGGTCGAGCCGATGCGGCACCACCGCCCGTCGGCCACCGCGGACTTGGCGTGCATCATCGTGCCGTTCCACTCGAAGATGCGGACGCCGGCCTCGAGCAAGGGGCGATAGAGCGACCGTGACACCGGCACCACCCAGCCGACATCGCTCGCCTGCGGCAGGAGCAGTCGCACGTCGACGCCGTCGCGGGCCGCGCGGATGAGCGATGCGAGATACGGCCCGGTGCCGATGAAATAGGCGTCCGTAATCCACAGCGATTTGCGCGCGACGCTGGCGATAAGCAGGTCGAGCCGGAGCAGGTTGCCGGTGAAAGGCTCGGTCGGAATCAAGCGCAGGCTCACGGTCCCGGCCGGGGGATCGTTATGTGCCCGCGGCAGCGGGTCGAACGGACGTCCCCCCACCAGGGCCCAACTGCGCGCGAAGGACGCTTCGGCTTCGGCGACGACCGGCCCTTTCAGCGCGACGCCTGTGTCGCGCCACGGCTCGAGGCGGCGTTCGGGGATGCCTTCCCACTCCCGGCCGATGCAGAGGCCCGCGACGAACGCGGTGTCGCTGTCGACGACGATCAGTTTGCGGTGATTGCGTCGCACCCAGCCGAGGGCTGCCTTGATCGACGGCGGGTTAAAGGCATGAACTTCCGCGCCGGCCTCGATCGCGGGGCGGAACAGGGCGAACATGCCGCCCAAGCCGCAGCCGAACCAGTCATAGAGGATGCGCACCGCGACACCGGTGCGCGCTTTCTCCGCCAGCAGCGCCACGAATCGCCGGCCCACCGCGTCGTTGTGAAAAATGTACATCTCCACGTGGATCGAGTGCTCGGCCTGTTCCATCGCGGCGGTCCACGCCGGGTAGTTTTCGGCGGCGTCCCGCAGGACACGCACGTCGTTGCCGCTCACGAGGGGCGCGCCAGCCGTACGGCTCAGCGCCTGATCGGCGAGCGTGCGCAGGGTGGCCAGGTCGGCCGGCGGAGCCGGGCGGCGGAGAGGCCGTCGGACAGGCATTAAGCGGATATTAATCTTTGGCCAGCCAGCTTGACGCTTTTGCCGCCCGGCCCCCAGAATGGAGGTGTGAGTGGTTTAGCGCGCTTTGTGCGACGCGTCGCCGTGTTGGCGGTCCTGCTGGGCCTCGCCGGACCGTCGTTCGCGCCCGGCCATACGCTCACCGAAACGGACCGCGATTGCGGTCCGCTCGTCCTCGGCGCCGATCACGCCACCCAGAAGATTTCCTCCGTTCAGCCCCCGGTTCAGGACGAACACTGCGCGTTCTGTCACTGGCACCGGGCCTTCGGCAACGCCGCCCCCATGGCTGTTGCCGCCGTCGTGCCGGATCTCGACACGATGCTCGCCGTCGCTGTGGCCGACGATCACGGGTCAGCGGCGATGGTGGTCGGTCTTCGTCCCGCTCGCGCGCCTCCCGCATTCGACACCCTCTGATTCCACTACGCGTCCGGCGGTGACACATCGCCTGGACGACGGCGCCGGCAGAGCTTCGCGGCGCCGTAAGTTGCGCCGCGCGGCGCGCCCGATCCGGGCGTCTATCCGGCGGCCTTGGTACGAGGTGATCGATGAAGATGAATCGGTTTCATTGGGGCGCGGCGGTCTGCGGACTCGTCGTTGCCATGAGTCCCTGGTCGCACGTCTCCGCCCAGAGCGTGACGCCGCCGGCCACGCCGGCGCGTGATGTCGAACAGGTGCGCGACGAACTGGCGCGCTTGAAAACGGAGTTCGAATCCGTCCGGCGTCAGTACGACGAGCGCCTGTCGCAGCTCGAACAACGGTTGAGCCAGCTCGGCAGCGGTCCACTCGTTCTGCCGGAAGCCGCGGCTGCATCGCCGGCCGCGATCGCGCAGGCCGCACCCGCAACGCCGCAGGACACGCCCGCCGCCGCGCCCGCTCCGGTCGATCAGAGTGCGGCCGCTTTGCCCGCCAGTTCATCGCGCGTGTTCAATCCGGACACGTCGGTGATCGGTAACTTCCTCGGCGTCGGTGGCAAGAACCCGAACAGCACGCAACCCACGTTCGAGCTGACTGAAGCGGAGCTCTCGCTGCAGGCGGTGATCGATCCGTACGCGCGCGCCGACTTCTTCCTGTCGGCCGGACCGGAAGGGCTCAGCGTCGAAGAAGGCTACGCGACCTTCACGGCGCTGCCGAAGCAGTTCCAACTCAAGGTCGGCAAGATGCGCGCGCAGTTCGGCAAGGTGAACACGCTGCACACGCACGCGATGCCGACCGCGGATCGACCGCTCGTCACGAACAACCTCGTCGGCGGCGAAGACGGGCTCTCGGACAGCGGCGTTTCGCTCTCGAGGCTCATCGCCAACCCGCTCCTGTTCCTCGAGGCGACCGGCGAGGTCTACGCTGGCACCGGTGACGTTTTTCAGAGCACCAGGCACTCGCGGCCCACGTTCGTCGGCCACCTGCGCGGATACCGCGATCTGTCGGAAGACAAGAACATCGACCTCGGCGTGTCCTTCGCGCACGGTCAGACCGACTTCGGCGGCGCCCAGGGACTCGATCTGCACAAGGACCTGGTTGGCATCGACGCCACGTTCCGCTACCGTCCGCTGCGCCGCGCGATCTACCAGCGTCTCAACCTGCGCACCGAACTCATCTGGAGCCGGCAGCAACTCGCGGGTGACACCCAGACGACGGCGTTCGGCTGGTACGGCCTCGGCGAGTACCAGTTCGCGCAGCGCTGGTACGTCGGCGCGCGCCTGGATCGTTCGGGCCGCGCGCTCGACGGCACGCTCCACGATTCGGGCGGCTCGGTGTTCCTCACCTTCTGGCCCAGCGAGTTTGCCCAACTTCGCGGGCAGTTCCGGCGCACCTCATTCGCCGAGGGCGTCACGGCCAACGAAGTCTTGTTTCAACTGAATTTTGCGATCGGCGCTCACGGCGCCCATGCGTTCTGACATGGGCGCCCCGAGATTCGTTTCAGTGAAGGAGTCCGTCATGCGTGTATTGAAGGTGCTGTTCTGCACGGCCGCCGTCGTGGCCGGTCTCGCGTCGCCGGCGTGGGCCGCGGTCAAGGTCGTCGCCACGACGGAGGATCTCGCCGCCATTACGCGTGAGGTCGGCGGCGATCGCGTCGAGGTCACCGCGCTCGCCAAGGGCTACCAGGATCCACACTTCGTGGAACCGAAGCCGAGCTTCATCCTCGCGGTGAGCCGCGCGGACCTGCTCGTCGTCGTCGGCCGCGAGCTGGAGATTGGCTGGCTGCCCACCCTCATCACGAGCGGGCGCAACGCGAAGATTCAGCCCGGCGCGGCCGGCTATCTCGACGCGTCGTTGAACGTGAAGATCCTCGAAATCCCGACCGGGCAGCTCACCCGCGCCATGGGCGACGTGCACCCGCAGGGCAATCCGCACTACTGGCTCGATCCCGGCAACGGCCGGCTCATCGCGCAGGCCGTTCGCGATCGGCTCACGCAGCTCGATCCGGCTGGCAAGGCCGCCTACCAGCAACGTTACGACGACTTCGACAAGCGCCTGGCGGCGGCGGAGAAGCGCTGGGACGCGGCGATGGCGCCGTATAAGGGTACGAAGCTCGTGACCTATCACCGGTCGTGGCCGAACTTCATGGAACGATTTGGCCTGCAGGTGATGGGCTACGTCGAGCCGAAGCCCGGCATTCCGCCGTCGCCGTCGCACACGCTCGAGCTCATCACCGACATGAAGGCACAGGGCGTGAAGCTCATCGTCGTCGAGCCCTACTTCGACAAGAAGACGCCGACCGCGATTGCCGGGCAGGTGGGCGGCTCGGTGATCGAGCTCGCGCCGTCGGTCGGTGGTGAGAAGGAAGCCACGGACTACATCGCCCTTTTCGACTACGACATCAAGCTGCTCCAGGCCGCCCTGAAGCAGGTGACAGGCCGCTGAACATGGACTCGACGATTCTCATCTTCCTGGCCGCCCCGATAGCGGCCAGTCTGATCATTGCCGGCATTCACGCGTACCTCGGTCTGCACGTCGTCGAGCGGGGCGTCATCTTCGTCGATCTGTCGCTGGCGCAGATCGCGTCGCTGGGCGCCGCCATCGCCGTCTGGCGGGGTGCCGACCCGCACGACCCGTCCATCTACTGGATGAGCCTGCTGTTCACGCTGATCGGTGCCCTCGTCTTTGCGATGATCAAGGGCCACGAGGCGAACATCCCGCAGGAAGCCATCATCGGCATCTCGTACGCCGTCGCGTCCGCGGCGGTCATTTTGACGATGAGCAAGTCGACGGGGGAGTCGGAGCACCTCAAGGACATGCTCGTCGGGAACATCCTGTCGGTGCAGTGGCCGGAGGTGTGGCTCACGGCGGCGATCTACGCCGCCATCGGTCTCTTTCACTACGTGTTCCGGAAGCGATTCCTCGAGATCTCGGTTGACGCCAAGGGCGCGGCGGCTCGCGGCGTGTCCGTCCGGCTGTGGGACTTCCTGTTCTACGCGTCGTTCGGCTTCGTCGTCACACGCTCGGTGGCCATTGCCGGCGTCCTGCTCGTCTTCTGCTATCTGATCGTGCCGTCGGTGGGCGCCATGCTCTGGGCGCGCCGCATCGGGCCCCGCCTGGCGATCGGCTGGATCATGGGCGTTCTCGTCTCCATGCTCGGGATGTACTTTTCGGTGCAGTTCGACTTGCCGACCGGCGCCACCATCGTGTGCACGTTCGGTCTGGTCCTGATCGTCATGGCGCTGGTGCGCCCGCTCGTCGCGCGGGGTGTTGCGCGCTGACAGAACTGGCGGCAGTCACTTGGGAAGCAGACAAAGGACACCTCCCCGTAAGTCACTGCGAACGAACGAATTTGTCCGCGTATTTCCCTTGCTTGCGCGTGCTCCACGGTGTCAAATTCACCGCGTGGGAAACCACGCGGGGTGCGCGTGGGATGGACGGCGACCACCCGATCGCCGGCGCGCACCTGACTGGCGGTGCAGTATGAACGGGGAAGTGCGCCCTGGAATTTTCTGGGGCAGATGTCGTCGGGACTAGAACGAAACGCCACCCCCTCCTGGGTGGCGTTCTTTTTTTTGCGCCGGTTGTTTCCAGCGGCGCTACACTGATCCTTGTGCGGGGAGATTCACTGCGCGACCTCTACGCGAAGACACTGGCCTTGCTGGGGCTCGGTGTGCTTGCAGGCGCGGGAGCCCTCGTCGACTATTGGCCCGTCGGCGTGAACCTGCCCGACGCCGGCTCTGCGCTCGACCTTCCCGTACAGGCTCGCGCGTTGCCCGTCTCGCATCAGCTATCTGTCCGCATCGTGGCGCGTGATCAGAATGATCAGAACGACGAGAACGATCAGAACGATGCGCTGCGCGCCCCCCGACATGTCGCGCTGCCGGACCACACGATCGCGCCGGCCGTCGCCTTCACGGCGTTGCCCGTGACCGGACCGCCTGAGAGTGGGCTTGGCGCACAGGTTGGGCTGGCCGCTCCCATCATGCGAACCGCGACGGCGGAAACTCCAGTTTCGCTCGATCTGATCACCGCGACGAGCGAGAGCTACGAACCGAGCTCGCCGTTTGCCACCGCCGGCACGGTCGAACTCCAGCAGCCCGTGTATACGTCGACCAACGCGTCGACCGACGGCTTCATCACCGGCGCCTTCAAGAAGACCGGCAGCTCCATCGTCAAAACCGGCCTGAAGACCGGCTCCTCCATCTACGACGCCGTCCGCCTCGTCGGCGGCGCCGTCCGCAAAGCACTGCCCGACTAATCCAGGGCACGACAGCTACTCCGCCGTCACCGTCACCAGAAATCTCTCCACCGCGCTCAGCTCGACCTGGCCGCCGGGCCCGAAGGGCACCGTGTCGAAAGCGTGTCCCGCCCAGGGCAGCTCCAGGAAGATCACCATGCCGGACTCGGCGAGCCGCGAGCGCAGGCGCTGGGCCACGCGTCGTTCAATGACGAAATCACGCCCGCCGTTGATCATCAGCACGGGCGGATGCGGGCGATTCGCGTAGGTGATGGGCGACGCGTCGCGGTACGCGGCCGGGTTCTCCTCCAGCGTGGCGCCAATGAACGATGACTCGAGTGCGCGCGTGCCGAGCAGATCCGGCATCGTGGGATGCAGATAGCCATCCGTCAGATCGACCGGACTGTAGAGCGCGACGATGCCGCGGATCGCGGCGGTCGCGTCCGTGATGCCTGACACCAGCGCCAGCTGCGCGCCTGACGACCGGCCCACGAGCACAATCTTCGACGCATCCGCGCCGTACTCCGCGCCATGGGCCGTGACCCACGCGATGGCCTCACGCGCGTCCGTCAGTTGCGCCGGCCACCGCGCCGCTGGCGCGTGCCGATAGTCCGGTGCGAAGACCACGTAGCCCAGTCGCGTGAGTTCGCGCGCGAAGTCCGCGTTGGCCGTCGGAGCGCCTGAGCGCCAGCCGCCGCCGTAGAACTGAATCACCGCGGCGCCGTGCTGGTCGATCTCAGGTCGATAGATCTCCATCGTCAGCGTGACGTTGTCGCGGCGCGCGAACTGGACGTCGTGACTCTCGCGGTCGATGGGCGCCGTGCGCCAGCCGAAGGCCTCGGGGAAACTGAACGACGGATCGCGCAGACGCATGAGCTGCAAGATGGGCAGGCGCGGCGCGCGCTGGCCTCGCAACGCGTTCTGAAAGGCGCGATCGATCTCGCGGTACGCCGGATCGATCTGCACGATCACGCCAGTGGGCAGCACGCAGGCGCCGACGGCAAGCACGGCCGCGATGCGTGCCGTCCAGCGACGCCGTACCTCCGGCATGACAAGGACGAGCGCCAGCATCGCGCCGGCAATCAGCCACGGCGCAACTTCGGCGGATCCCACGCTGAGCGTGTGCGTCAGGGCATTGAAGGGCGTCAGGCGGATCCATGCGCCAATCGCGAGGACGAGCACGGCCAGGATGAGGGCGACGCCTCGGCGTAGCGTGGCGATGCGGGTCATGGACGCGCGCGCGGTTCGAGCAACGTGAACCCCTCGCTACGCATCGTCTCATGCAGGCCCAGGACGTCGGTCGCAAACGCGCGAAGGTCCGCCGACACCAGGCGATCCTCGATCACGACGTAGCCGATGTGGCTCGCCGGCAGGAAGGCCGGCGCCGACTCACGCGCCCGCGCGCGGTCAGCCTCCGAGATCGCGCGCCCTTCGCTCAGCGCCAGCAGCGCCGCGGGGATCGGCATCGCTTCGTACCGAGCGCGGGTGGCGTTCGAGATGCGCGAGAGATACCCGCCGAGGATCGGCTTGCCGTGGAGCGTCTGCCAGTACAGCGATGCCACGTTGATGGCGCCGACGGTCGTCAGGCCGTCCTTCAGCCCAAGAGGCAGTTCGAGCACGCTCACGGGTTTTGGATCCGCCGCGATCACGCGAAACACCGCGGGAATCTCGGTGGAGTAGACCGCCCGCGGCATGGACCAGAGCTCGATGGTCAGCGCAATCGCCACCATCGCGAGGATGCGGCGCCGTGATGCGGGAACCCGCCTCGTCCACGCGGCCAGCGCGGACGCGAACATTACGCCAACCGCGAGCGCAACGACGATGCTGATGCGGCCGGGCATGCGGGCTTCGCCGATGATCGGCACGTATCTCAGGAAGGTCCACGGAGTCGGCAGCAGCGTGTTCAAACCGCCGACGCGCAGAAATGGCCCGACGGCCATGCTCACCGCGCCAAGGGCGATCGCGAGCCACGTCCGGTTGAGCCGCTCGCCGAACTTCCACGATGCAACGGCGATCGTGGCCAGCGCCACCCACGATACGGACGAGACGTTCTCCACGACGCCGCCGGGTTGCCGGGATAGCCACGTCACAACGGCGTTGGGCGCGAGCGGGTGATTTGGATTGGGCAGCAGGAAAGACAACAGATCGACGCCCGGGGCGCTCGATCGCCACGGCACGCCGACGGCGACGAGCTCATCGCTGACGGCGCGCAAGACCAGCGCATAGAGGATTGGACCGATTAGGACTGCGCCGGCGATCGCGAGCGCCACCGCGAGACGCACGAGGCTCGCGGCGTGTTCGGGCGGATGCCAGGAGACGCGCGGGCGCAGGTGCAACCAGGTCCGCACGACCAGCAACACGCCGGCGATGAGCATCGGCGTGTAAAGTGACCGCGCCGAAATCTCGGCGCCGATCAGACGAATCTGGCCGCCGCCCATCTGAATGACGAACGCTAGCGCGACGACGATGATGAGGATCGCGTCGATGATGCGGCGAGCGCGAATCGCGCCCGGGCCGGGGACGCCGCGTCGAAACACGAGCAGGCGGCCGGCCGTCATGGCCACCGCGAGTAGCGCGCAGTAGACGGCAAAGTACGGATCGCAGTAGAACGCCCATGCGGCCGAGAGGGCGGCGCCGAGGGCATCGATCAGGCTGCGGCGCTCCCACGCGCGATCGAAGAACCAGGCGAAGAAAGGCAGCGGCGCGGCCAGTGCGAGGCTGTAGTGGCCGCCGAGGCGCGTCGTCAAGAACGGCGCCCACGCGAAGAACACGCCCGCCAGCCACGCCTCGCCGTACCCGACGTGGGGCCGGCCGATCCGCCGCGCGAGGAGGAACATGCCGAGGCCAATCAGCGGCACGTTCAGCAGATAGGTGACGTTGAAGGCCGCGACGACGCCGAGGAACGGTTGCAGCGGCAGCGCCACGAGATTGGCGAAGACCGTGTAGTTGTGCAGGCTGAGATCCGCCGGACCGGTGAGCGCGATCATGCTCTCGGTGTAGAACGGAGAGTGGTGCAGGTCGACGAGCTCGTGCCGGAACACCCAGGTGTTCCAGACGTACACGCCGCCGTCCCCGGAAGGATCGCCGGTGAGGTGGGTGGCGAGGCAGAGCGGCAGCGGCCACACTTGCAGCAGCGCTACGAGCACATACGACGCGACAATCAGGCCAACCACAGCAGCAGATCGGCGTGGCATACTGGGGTGGCGCAAAGCGTACCACTCATCGTCTGCGAGACTCCAGTGATCACCGCGACTTCAACTGCCAGCCCGCGCTCGTGAACCGTTTGTCCATCCTGATTCGCATGATCGCCGGCACGATCCTCGGGGCGATCGTCGGAGCGATCTGCGTGGTGGTGGCGGGCAGTTCGCGTCCGGGGATTGCCACGGACCTGGACCGGGAGACACCTGCGTATTTGGCCGGCTTCTATGCTGGCGAACGCGATCGGGACATGACCTTCGCGTGGACGGCCGAGCGCGCGTCCGTCCGGCTGCCCGGTGTGGACCGGACCCGAACCTGGTCCTGCATCATCCGCCTGCGCGGCGCGCGTGCGGAGGCGTCGCAACTGCCGACCGTCGCCGTCGCCGTCGACGGCATTAACGTCACCTCCGTCCCCACGACCAACGAGTTCGCCGACGTCGTCGTCTCCGCCCCGGTGCGGACCGATCGCAATGGTCTCGTGATCTCGCTGACGAGCCTGCCTTCGTTCAAGCCGGGCGGCGGAGATCCGCGCGAGCTTGGGGTGCAGGTCGATCGGCTCGACTGCCATCCGCAACCAGCCTGGGGCTGGCCTCCGCGCCAGGCCACGGCGAGCGTGGCGGCAAGCGGCGCGGCAGTGGCCGGTGCGATTGCGCTCATCGGCGGATCGATGCTCGCGATCCTCGCGACGACGGTTGTCGTGACAGCAGGACTGGCCGTGCTCGTCACGTCCGCGGGCGCGGCGTTCGGATCGTTCCCGGCGACTCTCGTGATGACGGTCATCATCACGTCCGGACTCGTGCTGGCCATCGGCCGCGCCATCGGCGCCATCTCCAAGCGCGACTTGAGCGGCGCGGCCATTGCCTCGCTCGCCGCGGCGGATGGCGTGTTCATCCTGACGCTGCTGGCCCTGCTCCATCCGGCGAAGGCCACGGTCGACGCGCTCTTTCAAGCGCACCGCTTCGAGTGGGTGATGGCCGGCCGCTACTTCTTCACGCAGCCCATGCCCGACGGCGTCGAATTTCCGTACGCCATCGGCTTGTACGTGTTCGCCGGCCCCTGGGCGTTCATCACCACCAATCACGTCGCGCTGCTGCGCGGCGTGGTGATCGCGACGGACGTCGTCGCAAGCGTCGTCCTCGCGTTCGCCATCGCACGCGCGTGGCGCGAGGAGGCATCGGGCGCGGTGGCGATTGTGTTTGCCGCGCTCGTGCCGCTGCCGTTCGTCGTCATCGGCAACGGCAACCTGACGAACGCATTTGGCCAGTCCGTGGCCCTCCTGGCACTCGCTGCCGTGGCGGCCGGCTTGCTGAGTCAGCGTGTACTCGTCACGGGCGCGGTGTTCGCGGCGGTGCTGACGCTCGGACTCGTCTCGCACGTGAGCACACTCACGCTGCTGCTCCCAGTGCTCGGACTGACCGCCGTCGGATTTCTCGTCATCGGCCGTGGCGCGCTCATGCGGGAGGCTCTGGTGATTGCCGGCGCGACGGCCATCGCGCTGCTGTTGGCTTTCGGCCTTTACTATCGCCATTTCACGGACGTCTATCGGGCCGCCTACGCGCGCGTGCTTTCGCCCGCGGCCGCGGCGCCGGCGACGCCGCTGCCCGAGTCATCGGGCCAGGTGGCGGCGCTGACGCGCCCGCTTTCCCGGACCGAGCGCGCCAGTGACGCGCTGGGCCAGAGCGTGGACGCCGTCGGCTGGCCCATGCTCGTCCTCGCCGCCATCGGCGCGGTCCGCGCCTGGCGCCGCGGCGTGCGCGATCGCCTGTCGATCGTTGTCGTGTCCTGGATTGGCGTGTGGTTGCTCTTCGTGGTCGCCGGCACGCTCACGCGCGTCGACACGCAGTACCAGCGCTACGCATCCGAGTTCATCGGCCGCGTCGACCTGGCCACCTACCCCGCGCTCGTCGTCCTCGCCGCGAGCGGCCTGACGTGGCTGTGGACCTCCCGTCGTCACACCGCATGGTCGCGCACGCTCGCACTCGTTCTTGGTACGGCGACAGCGATGATCGGCGTAAACTCCTGGTTCAACTGGTTCCGGTAGTCTGTCCGCCCGCTGTTTCGACCAGTGCCCATGGAGGAGTCCCCGTGCGTCTAGGAATCGTGCTCGCGTGTCTCTTGCTCGCCACGGCACTCGCGGCCCAACAAACCGCGGACCAGAGTCTTGCGAGCCTGAAATCCGGGCCCGGGCTGCAGACGACGCTGTGGGCGTCGGAGCCGAACGTCACCAATCCCACCAACCTCACCGTTGACGAGCGCGGGCGCGTCTGGGTGCTCGAGGCCGTGAACTATCGCCGCGCGCTTCGCACGCAGACGGACATTCGGCCCGCCGGCGATCGCATCGTCATCCTCGAGGACACGAACCAGGACGGCAAGGCGGACAAGGTCAAGGTGTTCGACCAGAACCCCGAGATTCGCGCGCCGCTCGGCATCGCGGTGCTCGGCAACAAGGTCTACGTCTCGCAGTCGCCGAATCTCACGGTCTACACGAAGGACGCGAACGACGCCATCGTCAGCAAGGAAGTGCTGCTGACCGGCTTTGGCGGCATCGATCACGATCACGGCCTGCACGCGATTAACTTCGGACCGGATGGCCGGCTCTACTTCAATCAGGGCAACACGGGCTTTTCGGTGACGGACCGCTCGGGCCGCACGCTGCAGAGTTCCTCGTACGAGAACGTCCCGCTCAACAGACCCGACGCCGGCTTCTTCCAGGGCGTGTCGTTCCGCATGAATGCCGACGGCACGAACCTCGAAGTAATCGGACAGAACTTCCGGAATCCCTTCGAGCTCGCACTCGACTCCTTCGGCAACGTCTTCCAGACGGACAACGATGACGACGGGAATGCGTGGACGCGATTGAACTACGTGATGGAGGGGGGCAACTTCGGATACTTCGGGCCGCTGCATCGGACGTGGAACGCGGATCGTGGCGGGCACTTCCACAACGAGTTACCCGGCGTGGTGCCGAACATCCTGCGGCTCGGCGGCGGATCGCCCACAGGATTGCTGGTGTACGAAGGGAAGCTGCTGCCGGAACACTATCGCGGTGAGTTGATCCACGCCGAAGCCGGCAAGCGCATCGTCGCGGGCTATCCGCTCACGAATGACGGAGCGGGGTTCGGCGCGACGATCGAGGAGGTCGTGTTCGGCGGCGCGGACACCTGGTTCAGGCCATCTGACGTCGCCGTGTCGCCGGACGGAACACTGTTCGTGGCGGACTGGTACGACCCGGGCGTCGGCGGCCACAACATGGGGGACCCGCAGGGCGCGCGCGGGCGCATCTTCCGCGTGGCGCCGCCGTCGCACGTGACGCGCACGCCGTTGCTGAATCTGCAGACTGAAGCCGGGTTGATCGCGGCGTTTGCGTCGCCAGCACAGTCAGTTCGCTACCTGGCTCATCAGGCGATTCTGGCGAAGGGTGATGCCGCCACGCCGATGCTGCAGCGGCTGTGGCACGGCACGGACGCCACGTTGCGCGCGCGCGCGCTGTGGATCCTGGGCGCCAGGGCGGGCGCGGGTCAGGCGGCGATTCAGGAAGCGCTGAAGGACACCGATCCGCGGTTCCGCATTCTCGGCCTTCGCGTCTCGCGTCTCTACGCCGCGGACATGCTGGCGGTGTCGGCGCCGTTGCTGCACGATCCCTCGCCGCAGGTGCGACGCGAGATTGCGATTCAACTGCGCGACGCGAACCCCGCGCGCATGATTCCGCCCTATCTCAACGGATTGCAGATCACGCCCACGAAGCGCTGGCTCGATTCGATGAGCGAGTTGATCGCGCAGTACGACGGCAAGGACCGCTGGTACCTCGAAGCGCTCGCGATTGCCGCGCGAGGACGCGAGGACGCGATCTACGCGCGCCTCACCGCGCAGCGTCCTGGCCTCCCGGGCGCCCCGCTCAATCAGCTGATCTGGGCGCTGCGGCCGAAGACGGCGTTGCCCGATTTGGTCGCGGCCATGGCCGACGCAAACCGGCCGATGGCCGAGCGCGAGGTGGCGATTGACGCGCTGACCAACATGGAGTGGCCGGAGGCCACGCGCGCCGTCGAGACCTTCGTCGCGAACGCCGCGACGCCACCGGCGCTCGCGGGTCGCGCCTTCGCCGCCTACAGTCGGCAGCTCTACAGCTTGTGGCCCGACGCGCGCACCGGCGCCAACGTACCCACGCTCGTGCGCAGGGCGCTGGCGATGCCCTCGACGCAGGCCGCGGCGGTGGACTTGATCGGCCGGATGCTCGATCCGCAGTACCTGCCCGATCTCGCCGCGCTCGTGAAGCGCGACGACGCGGCGCCGGAGGCGCGGGCGGCAGCGGTGACGTTGCTGGCCACGACGGGCGACGCGAAGTACACCGACGACTTCCGGGCGCTTGGACAACAGGCGCCCGTGCCTGTGCGCATCGCCGCTGTTCGTGCCAATGCCGCCGTGGCGCCGGCCGAATCCGTGTCGTGGGCACAGACCGTGCTGCTCAGCGATGCGCCGAACGAAGTGCGCGTCGAGGCGCTGCGGCTAATGGCCGCATCGCCTGATGGCGTGAAGGCGCTGCTCGATCTCGCTGAGCGGCAGCAACTGCCGGCGGAGTTCCGATCGCTCGCCTCCACGCTCGCGAACAACGTGGGGCGCGGCGGTGCGCGCGGACGAGGTGGCTTCGCGCCGGTCCTCGCCGGACGCGCCGGCGGTGCTGGAGCAGGCCCGACCCCTGCGGGCGCGCCACCGCAGCCCGATCCCGCCATCCCGGCGTTGCGCGAGCGCGCCGCGAAGGTGCTGCCGATGCCCGCCGCCGCCGCGATTCCGGGTATTGCCGCGCTCGAGCGCAACTACCGTGGCAATGCGGCGGCCGGCCGCAAAGTGTTCGAGCAGGATGCCGGCTGTGCCGCGTGCCACAGCCTCGGCGGCGCGAGGAAGCTCGGGCCCGACCTCTCGTCGATCGGCACCAAGTACGGCAAGCAGGCGATCCTCGACAACATCCTGCGTCCCAGCGACTCGATCGGCTTCGAGTACGTCGTGTCCACGCTCAAGATGAAGAACGGGGAGACGGTCACCGGTATCGTGACGGACTCGACGGCTGACGCGATCGTCTTGCGCGTGAGCGAGACCGACGAGCGGCGACTCCGCGCCGCCGACGTCGCGTCGCGCCAGGCCAGCGGCGTGTCGATGATGCCCGAGGGGCTGCTCACGCCGTTGTCGCAGCAGCAGGTGTCCGACCTGCTCGAGTTCCTCTCGACCCAGACCGGGAAGCGGGATTGATACAGTAGGCCGCGCGCGGGACCTGGTTCCCGGTTGGGGGTGTGATGGATCCGTTCGAGGCCTTCAAGGCCGTCCAACGCGAGGGGTGGGCGTACTTTGCGCCGCTCGAGATGGTGACGATTCCGACGGCGGGCCAGCTGGTCGTGTTCGCCGGGATTCGCGCGGGCCAGCGCGTCGCCGACCTCGCGTGCGGCACCGGCGTCGTCGCGGTCACCGCTGCGCGCCTCGGCGCGAAGGTCACCGGTCTCGATCTCACGCCTGAGCTGCTCACCCGCGCGCGACTGAACGCGTCCATCGCCGAGGTCGACATCGACTTCCACGAAGGTGACGTCGAGAAGCTGCCGTTTGCCGACGCCGCATTCGACGTGGTCGTCAGCCAGTTCGGCCACATGTTCGCGCCGCGTCCCGATGTGGCGCTCGCGGAGATGTTGCGTGTGCTGAAGCCCGGCGGCACGCTCGCGTTCTCGACGTGGCCGCCGGAGCTCTTCACCGGCAGCATGTTCACGATGGTCAGTCGCTACCTCGGTCCCCCGGCGGGACCCGCTCCCGCGCCGGCTCCGCTCTGGGGTGATCCCAACGTCGTTCGCGAACGCCTCGGTACCGCCGTCCGCGACATCGTCTTCAAGCGTGCCGACATGAACGTCGCGACGATGAGCCCGCAGCATCACCGGCAATTGACGGAGCGCACCGCCGGCCCGGTGCGTCAGCTCGTCGCGTCCTTCGCCGCCAACGACCCCGCCAAGCTCGCCGCCTTCCGCCGGGAGTACGACGACCTCGCGTCGCAGTACATCGAGCAGAACATCATGCGGCAGGGCTATCTGATGACGCGGAGCACGAAAATCTAGAGCGTGCCTTTGCCCTGGACCTGAAGGTCCAGAGGCCTACCCCTTGTGGCCCGATTCTGGCACCGTGGGCCGCGTGCAATCCGGCATCAAGGGCGCCACGTGAAGTTCGCCCTTTGCCAGCCGATTGCTGTTCGGGGGAGTCACGTGGCATCCACGTACGTTTCTGGTTTGCGGCTTACGGTCCTGTTCACTGTGGCGCTGTTGGCGCTCGGGGTGCCTGGGCGCTCGATGGCGCAGGGCCCGACGGACGCGCGCGTCGGCAACGTGCGCGGCATCGTGACCGATCGCTCCGCGGGCGTGTTGCCCGGCGTGGTCGTGACCGCAACCGCCGGTGATGGAAAGACGCTCGACACGACCGTCACGACATCCTCGGGTGAGTTCACCTTCGATCGCCTTCCGATTGGCCCCGTCGACCTTCTCTTTCATCTCGGCGGATTCGACGACGGCAAGGTAAAGGTAATCGTGGCGCCGGCGGCGCCGGTCAAGGTCGCGCAACAGCTCGACCTGCAGGCGCACACCGAGAACGTCGTCGTTCACGGCGCCCCTCCGCTTCCGCCGCCTCCGCCGCGGCCCGTCCTCGCGTCCGTGGCGGATCACGATCAGGATTCCGTGTGTGGTCCCGCCAAGGCCGAGGGCATCGTCCAGGCTCGTGGCACGGTGATGTCGCGGCGCGACGAGAAGGCCCAGGGATTCTTTGCGGCCGGCGATGAACTGCTGATCGACGGCGGGTCGGTCACCGGGCTGCGCGTTGGACAGAACTTCGTCGTGCGCCGGCGCTACCAGACGACGCTCACGGACAAGAAGGGGCTGTTCGTGATGGGCGAGCATTCGTCCGGGCTGCTGCAGATCGTCTCGGTTGACGATCGCGCGTCCACCGCGGTGGTCGTGTATGCCTGCGACGAAATGATGTCGG
Organism: Acidobacteriota bacterium; assembly: GCA_039933635.1. GTDB lineage: Bacteria > Acidobacteriota > Vicinamibacteria > Vicinamibacterales > SCN-69-37 > JBDTNQ01. The sequence continues at coordinate 1,557 of JBDTNQ010000059.1, read as the reverse complement.
GCGACTACCTTGCGCCGTTCGAGCCCGAGCCGCTGCGCGATCCCGATCCCGCGGGCGTGCCCGCGTTCGAGATCGCGGCGCGGGTGCTGTTTGGCGATGCCGGGCGCTCGCTGGGCGTGACGAACGGGATGCTCGTGATCGATCGCGGCGCCCACCAGGGCATTCGCCCGGGCCAGCGCATCACGCTCTTTCGCCGCTCGCGCTTCAGCGGCGCCAAACCCGTCGTCGTCGGCGACGCCGTCGTGGTCGCGGTGCGACGCGAATCGGCGACAGTCCGCGTGGAGCGGGCCACCGACGCGATCTTCCTCGGCGCCGACGGCGACTGGGCCGCCCCGCAGTACCCGCCACAGCGAGCGAGCAAGTAGTCGCGCTGGAAATTTTCGCCGCTAACGAATAATCCCGCACGCCTTCCTCGGCTTTCGTGCATGACTCGACGGTACGCGGCGGCACGCCGTGGAACGGGACTTGCCATGAGTTGTTGCGAGGTAAAATCAACCGGTTGCCACCCGCGCGTTCGAGCTCTACGAGGGCCGCGCCGGTGAGGATGGGCAGGACCTCGACGACTGGTTGCGGGCCGAGCCGCAGATCGATGCCGAGATAGCGCAACCGAACCGCGAAGACTGACACGTATGAGCACGAATCCGACCGTCCCGTCACCAGATCCATCCTCGAGCCTCGCGAAGGACCTCCGCGGACGACGCCTGAGACGGATTGCCGCACGAGCGTACGAACTCTACGAAGCCCGTGGTGGCAATCACGGCATGCACGTCGACGACTGGCTCAGGGCCGAACGCGAGATTGACGACGAAATCCAAAGGCAGGCACACGATGGCGGACACGCTGAAGATCCTGCTGGCCGTTGACGGATCCCCCTTCTCCGACGCGGCCGTCCGGCTGATCGTGCAGCACTACCGATCGGACAACGTCGAGGTCCAGGTGCTTCATGCGGTGGACTGGCTCCGGGAGCTGCCGGACTCGTTCAGGTTCGGAGAGGGGCCTACCTACGCACAGCAGATTCTCGAAAGGCGGGAGGCGAGCTTCGAGCGTGGCCGGGCGCTGGTGGCCCGCGTTGCCGGCGAGCTCCGGGCCGCGGGATTCAACGCCACCACGGCAACCCTCGATGCGGAGGCCCGCCGCGCCATCGTCGACACCGCCAGGCAGTGGCCAGCCGACCTCATCGTCATCGGCTCGCACGGCCGAACCGGCATCGATCGCTTCCTTCTCGGCAGCGTTGCGGAATCGGTGATGCGCCACACGCCGTGTTCCGTGGAGATCGTCAGAGAGCCGAAGGCGTCGTAGGGCGTCTTGCCCCGGACCTTCAGGTCCGGGGCACAAAGCTCCGCGATAGTCTGTCCCCGTGTACTTCAAGGCCCCGCACCTGCGTTCGTCGCCAACTGACCTCGCCAACTTCCTGGTCTGCCGCCACAAAACGTCGCTGGATTTGCGCGCGGCCAAGGGCGAGATCGGCATTCCAGCCTGGGACGATCCGCTCGTCGCGGTACTGCGCGAGCGCGGCCAGCAGCACGAGCGCGCCTACATCGAAACGCTCCGCGCTCA
>JBDTNQ010000058.1:0-26983 GCA_039933635.1 Acidobacteriota bacterium | reverse complement strand
ACGACCACATCACGTCGGCGATTGGCGCCGCGATGATCGGCTGGTACGGCACCGCCATGCTCTGTTACGTGACGCCCAAGGAGCACCTGGGACTGCCGAACCGCGAGGACGTGAAGGCGGGCGTGATTGCCTACAAGATTGCCGCGCACGCCGCCGATCTGGCGAAGGGGCACCCCCGCGCGCAGGCGTGGGACGATGCGCTGTCGAGAGCGCGCTTCGAATTCCGGTGGGAAGATCAGTTCAACTTGTCGCTGGATCCGGTGACCGCACGCGCGTTTCACGACGAAACGCTTCCGGCGTCCGGCGCCAAGGTCGCGCACTTCTGCTCGATGTGCGGTCCGAAGTTCTGCAGCATGGAGATCACGCAGCAGATCCGCGATTTTGCGACTGAGCAGGGCATCACGGTCGAACAGGCCGTTGAGAGCGGCCTGGCTGACAAAGCTGCTGAATTCAGAGCCGCTGGTGCTGAGTGACAGCCCCTGTCACGCCGCGTGCTTCGGCGGTTACTTGCCTGGTCCTGGCGGAACGATCTGAATGATCGTGCGGTAGCGCTTCTCGGTCGTGCCTGAGACGAAGAGGTAGCCGGACGAGTTCGCCGATGAGTAGTCCTTGACCACGACGCTTGGCGGGTACGCCATCGTGTCCTCCTGGAACTTGCCCAGATCGAACTGCTGCATCGCCGGGAGCTTGTAGAGCTCGCGGCCCCCGTTCTTGAGCGCGTTCCGGTAGAACGCGAGCACCTCCACGTACGGCAGGTTGCTGCCGTAGAGGTAGTAGCGTTGTCCGGAGCCGGCGTCGTACGACTCGAGGAACTCCGCCGATGGATAGACGGGAATCGTCGTTGGGAGTAGCGTCGCCGGCGAGCTCGGTGGCGGCTCGAGCGGCGTCGCCGTCGGCGTGGCCGTTGGTGTGGGGTTCGCCGGACCCGGCACCTGAGGGGCGGGCGGCGTCCCGGCCGTGGATGGCGAAGAGGTGCCCGAGCCCGGGAAGGGACGGGGCACGGGCGCGCTGCCGGTTTGGGCGCTGGCCGCGACCCCGCACACTGTCACCAGCCACGTTGCCGCCATCGTCGTCTTAAGCATCATCGGATCACATTATAGGACTGCCGTGGCGCCGTGACGGCCGTGAGGCCCGCGTTGAACTTGCGCCAGGAATTGCCCGTCCATAGAGGTAGTAGGCGCCGTGGCATAATCGAAGGCAGCCACCAAGGAACATCAAGAAATCATGGCAAGCGGGATCAAGACAGCGGCACTGCTCGGAGGGCTCAGCGCCCTCTTTTTGCTCATTGGCGGCGCGTTCGGCGGCCAGGGCGGCATGTTCATCGCCTTCATTTTCGCGATAGTGATGAACGTCGGCAGCTACTGGTTCTCAGACAAGCTGGTCCTGCGGATGTACCGGGCGACTGAAGTCGGTCCGGACCACCCGCTCCATCGGCTGACGGCGCGGCTGGCGCAGCGCGCCGGTCTGCCGATGCCGAAGGTGTACACGATCCCCGACGACTCCCCCAACGCGTTCGCGACCGGCCGCGATCCACAGCACGCGGCCGTGGCCGCGACGGAAGGCATCCTGCGGATGCTGCCGGAGGCCGAACTCGAAGGCGTGATCGCGCACGAGCTCACGCACGTCAAGAATCGAGACATTCTGATCAGCACGGTCGCGGCCACGATTGCTGCCGCGATCATGATGTTGGCGAACATGGCGCGCTTCGCGGCCTTTTTCGGCGGCGGCCGTGACGACCGCGACGGCCCGAGCCCGGCGGCGCTGCTCGCCACGGCGCTGCTCGCCCCGTTCGCAGCGATGCTCATCAAAGCGGCCATCTCGCGTCAGCGCGAGTTCGCGGCTGACCGCGGTGGCGCCGAGATCGCAGGCACGCCAAACGGTCTGGCGCAGGCACTGCGTCACATCGAGGCCGGTGCGAAGCAGATTCCCATGGACGTGAACCCCGCGACGGCGCACATGTTCATCATGAAGCCGTTCTCGATGCAGGGCATGATGGGCCTTTTTTCGAGCCATCCGCCGACGGAAGCGCGCATTCAGGCGCTCATGAATTACCGTCCGGGCGTGTAAACTCGCGAACCTCATCCACCGCCGCGCGCACCGCCGCCAGATAGGGCGCGGTTGCGTGTGTGCCTGTGTACAGCCGCCGGTATCCGTCGATCAGATCCGGATGCTCACGCGCGATGAACTCGAAGAAGAACTCGCGCACGCCCGGGTCGAGCCGCGCCACGGTGGCACCGGCCAGCCGGAGTCCGGCATCCCGGATGGCCGTGACCGTGCGTTCCAGCCCTGACCGCGAGGTCGTGATTCCGGGCACGAGCGGCATCATCAACACTCCGACACTGACGCCCGCCTGCCGCAGGCGCTGACCCGCCCGCAATCGCTGGCGAGGTGGAGCGGCGCCCGGTTCGAGTTGTTCGCAGGCCGCGTCGTCCACACTGGGTACGCTGAAGAACACCTGGCATCCCGCGGCGCTGGACGCGCGCTCGAGCACGTCGAGGTCCCGGACGATCATCGGACCCTTCGTGACGATCGAAAACGGCGTGCGCGAGTCGGCCAGAATCTCCAGGCAACGGCGCGTGATTTGATACCGGCCTTCGATGGGCTGATACGGGTCCGTGGCGGTCCCGACCGCGACGGTCTCGTGCATCCACGACCGCCGACCGAGTTCGCGGCGCAGCACGTCGGGCAAATTGGTCTTGACGAAGATCACGCTCGAGAAATCATCGCCGGCGTTGAGCTCGAGGTGCCGCTGATACTTGCGCGCGTAGCAGTACTGGCAGGCGTGGGTGCATCCGCGATACGAGTTCAGCGCCCAGCGGAACGGCATGCCGCGCGCCTCGGTCAGCGCGGACTTGACCACCACTTCCTGATACCGCGCATCGTCAGCTCGCTTGATGGCCTGCGGCAGACCGTCGATGCCAGCCAAGCGGATCAGTTCCGCCGCGTCGCGCAGGCCAATTCCCGGATCGGCTTCTGAAAAGAGTGAAATCTGGCGGCTTGCCATTGGCTTTCGCTTTTTGTTCTCTCATGGGACGCCGCAGGAATCAAGTCCAGAACCTATGTAGCCCGACACCGAGGAGGCCCGCGGCAGCGGTTGCCAGGAGGTTCACGCCATCGTTGTCGAGCCAGCCCCTGATTTCGAGCTGACGAGAGATCACGCTATCGAGGAGAACCGCTGCGGTCCCCGCCACGGCCACGGCGGCAACGTCCGATGTGGACACCAGTCCGCTCACGCCACCGAACATCGCCATGAGCGAAGCGGACACCGCGCCGGCGAGCGTTCCGACGAGGGAGATCGCGCCTGGCGTTCCAGGGGGTACACGGCGCAGCGGAAACAGACCGACGGCCGAACGCCCGCCGAAAGCCTGTCCAATCTCGCTCGCCACGGTATCGCTGGATCCCGCAACCAATACGGAAGCGATGACGACCGCGGCCAGATCATGCACGGCTGCATCGTGCGCATAAAACGCCGCGAGGGCGGCGAGACCGGTGTTCGCCGTCACGCTACGCCACCCGCGCCCATCGCGATCCTCGATCAGTCCCTTCAGGGTATTTCGGCGGCGACCTGCCCGCGTTGCCAGCGCGGTAAATGCGAACGCGACCGCAAGCTGCGACCAGGCGGGCCAGCCAGCGCCGGCGAGCAATGTGGACGCGACCACCACACCCGCGGCGGCGCCGGACCGCGAGACGAGGCGCAAAGCCGCCGCGGCAACGGCAATGGGCAGGGAGACCAGCACGGCGAAGGGGAGATTCGACAGCGTCGCCAACGCCGACGTGCGGTGGTCGGTGAGGAGAACGGTGAATGCGAGGGACGTGGCCGATCCGAAGAGGGCGATGAAACGCAGATCCGTTCTAGCCACCGGCCTGGACTTCGGCGCGCCACCAGTCGAGCGTCTCGCGGAGGGTCCGATCGATGTCGATGTGTGGAACCCAGCCCAACTCCGAGCGCAATCGGGTCGCGTCGCCTTCCACCACCGGCACGTCATTCGGCCGCAGTCGCGCGGGGTCGGTCTCAATGGTGATGTCCACGGCGGCCAGTTCGCGGAGGCGTTCCAGCAGGTCGCGCATGCGGTGCGCCCGGCCCGAGCACACGTTGTAGGGCCGACCCGACAAACCCGCCTCCATGATCCGCACGTAGGCGTCGGCGACGTCGCGGACATCCGTCATGTCACGTCGCGTTTCCAGGTTTCCCACGCGCATGACCGCGGGTTCCAGGCCTGCCTCGATCCGCGCAACCTGGCGCGCGAAATTCGCCACGGCGAAGCCTGCCGTTTGTCGCGGACCGATGTGGTTGAACGGGCGCGCGACCACGACGTCCAGGCCGTCCGATGCGGCTTGAAGCGCCAGCTGATCCTGCGCCAGTTTCGTCAGTCCGTACGGGCTCGACGGTACGAGCGGCGCGTCCTCACGAATCGGATCGCCTCCGGTCTGATAGACCTGCGCCGACGTGACGACGAGCACGCGGCATCGGCGCCGCGCGCGTTCCACCGCGCGCAGCAGGTAGTGCGTGCCGAGCGCGTTGACTTGCAGGTGAGGGACGCTGTTGATCCACGACGTCTCGACGCTCGGCGCCCCGGCGAGGTGGTAGATCTCTGACGGCGCCGCAGCCGCGACGGCGGCCTCGACGGCACTGCGATCGACGAGCTCGACGGGAACCCACTCGACGCCGGCCATCGGTCGCGGCGGTGGTGTGTCGGGCTTGAACCATCCAACGATCGGGTGGGTGGCGCCCAGGCGCTCGATGAGGTAGCTGCCGGCGAAGCCCGCGGCCCCTGTGATCAGAATCCGTCTAACGGGCACCGAACGATCCCAGCGGATTCGAGAAGGAACCGATGCCGGCCAGCGTGAACGACACCGCGAAGGTGCGGTTCGCTGGCACGTTCAGACTGGGCGTTTGATAGCTCATCCAGTCGACTGAAACGCCGCAGCACTGACTGTTGTAGTACGCCATCACCCGTTGGGTAACGAACCCGCGATTCTTCACGTCGAAGTAGAACTCGTACGTGCCGCCGACGTTGTTGGTGCGCGTCTTGATGGTGGTCGCGGAGCTCAGGTTGTGGTTCGCGTTCTCAGGTCCATACCCCGGCAATTCAGGAATGACGAAGTTCTTCTGCCAGCCGGCGGACTGTCGCACGTGAAGCGACTCGAGCGCACCAGACGCGTTGATGGTCCGAATCTTTTTGTACTTCGGATCGATGTCCATGTTGAACTGCATCGAGGCGAGATCGGTGGGGCGCGAGGTCGCCCGCATCTGGAGGGCCGAGAACTTCGAAGCCGTGTTGGTGGTGATGTTGTTCGGGTCGGCGATTTGCGCTCGCGCGTCGGTGTAATAGCTCTGCGACAAGTCGACGGACAGAATCTCGCGCACGATTGGCGGCCCGTTCGGCCCGGCAGACTTCTTCCGCGCGAGGAGCCGGTTCGTGAGCCCATACCTGATGTTCGTCGTCCCGCCGATCTGGCCATCGGTGTAGTCCGTTTGGACCACCTTCTCCACCTGGTCAAAAGGGGACAGCCACGAGATGGAAAAATTCGGCTCGATCAGGTGCTTGAATCGTTCCGCATAGCCGTTCTTCGGCGTATCGAAGATGCGGGCGAAGGTGGGACCGACGACGTTGCTGCTGAGCGTAAACAACTGGCGCGTGAGCGGAACGGGACGATTCCCGCCGGTGAGGGGGTCCACCGTCTCCAGCCAGCGTGTGAGTCTCCACGACGCGGATCCAGTGACGGACAAGAACGGCAATGAACTGAGGGGCGCCCTGATGCTTGGGCCGCCGTCGAAACGCCAGAGGCTGCGATTCGTGGTCGGGTCCTGGAGGTCGTTCTGCCGGACAAAGTACGAGGTGTTGCCGCTCGCACCAAAGTAGATCTTCGTCTTGCCGATCGCCCGATCGCTCATCGACACATCGACCGACGGCGCTTTGCCGGTTCGCGAGCCTGGCGTGGTCCCGTTGAAATAGTCGTTCCGATCGACGGTCGCACTCAGGCGAAATCGGCCCACATTGCCGCTGGCCGACAGTCCCAGCGAACTCGTGCGTTGTGAATAGACGTTGATATCCGAACTCGCCTGGCTGAAGGAGATGTTGTTCGTGTACCGAGCGCTCCCGTACGTGCGAAAACCGTGTGGCAAGGCCTGGTTCAGATCCCCGTTGAGCGAATAGGCGCGGCTGGTCGATGTCGGCACGGTCGAGTCGCCCTCCGTTGCAGAATGCTCATTCAGCATGTTGAACAGCATGTTGCCGCGCGACCCCGCGTCTCCCACGAAGCGATATTCGGTGCCGAAGCCCTGGCCGGTCTTGGAGTGATAGTCGTGAAAGAACGTGGCGTCCTGGTTGCGGCTGATGGCCCAGAAGAAGGCGTTGCTGAGGCTCTGACCAAACACGGACGACGACGAATACTGCGGCAACAGGAAGCCCGTCGAGCGGCCTTCCTTGTTGATGGGGTAGTAGATGCCAGGCAGGTAGAGGAACGGGACATCCTTCACCTTCAGGATGACGTTCCGCATCACCACCGACTTGTCCAGCGTGACCGTGCCCCTGGCGCTCGTCATCTCCCAGCGACGCGACGGTTGGACGCAGGTCGTGAACCCGCCATCGGTCAGTTGGTAGGACTTGGGCCCGATCTTGGCGATCTTCTTCCCCCAGAAATAGACGTCGGGCTCGAGTGTGCCGAACAGGCTCTTCTGGTCGGGCTTGGCCCCAAGCTGTGCGAAGCCGGTGGCGTTGTCGAACGTGCCGAGTCGCGTGACGCGGTTGAAGACGGCGTGGTCGCCGTAAATCTGCAGGTCTTTGTCCTGCAGGTTCACGTGGCCGAAGGCCTCGAGGATATTCGTGGTCCGGTCGTAGACCGCCTCATCCGCATACAGCGTCATGTCACCGCAGGGCAGCACCACGTTGCCGCTCAGACGCGTACGCATGACGTCGGGGCGATCGGGCACGGGCTCTGACGTCATGCCGAGGAAACGTACGGCCGACGCGTCAGACTGCGGGCACGATTCAAACGGATTGTCCTGAGCCAGCGCGACACGCGGCGCCACCATGAGCGCGCCACTGATCGCGAGGGCGGCGAACAATTGTTTCATGCGGAGATCAGACGCGCGAGGGTGACCGGAAGTCGCGACAAACTGCAGAATATCATGACAATTCTTCGCGAATCTGCCCGGCAAGGTAAAGCGAGCCCGCGACGACGACCGGCAGACCGCGCGAGGCGGCGCGCCGCACGGCCTCGAGGGGATCGTCGACCGAGACCACGTCCAGCCGGGAATCGACAGACCGCGCCACCGTCGCGAGTTCTGATGGCGTCGCGGCGCGCGCCGATCGTGGGGCCGTACAGAACATCACGGACGCCGCGCTCGCAAGCGCGCGCAGGATGCTCTCCAGGTCCTTGTCGCGCATCACGCCGACGACCATCGGCAGCGGATGTCCAAACGTATCGAGCACGTGGTGCGCGAGCGCGGTCGCACCGGCTGGATTGTGGGCGCCGTCAATCAGCATCGTGATCCCGCCGGCCTGCCTCGTCTCCAGCCGCGCCGGCCACTCGACGTCCTCGAGCGCCAAAACGATCGCCGCTGGACCGATTGGTCTGTCGAGCCGCTCGGGCAGTGCCTCGAGCGCCCGCACGGCCGTCACGGCGTTCTGCACCTGATGGCGCCCCGCAAGCGCGAGGGTGACCGAAGGATACACATCCTGCAGTGTCGTCAACGCGAGGTGTGCATGACCCTCGCGCATCTCAACCGCACAGGTCGTCCCCGTCCAGGCACGAATCAACCGCGCACCAGTTGAGCGCGTCGTCTCGACCATCACCTCCTCGACTCGGGGTGGATTCTCGCCGAGGATGACCACCGATCCGGCCTTGATCACGCCGGCCTTTTCCCGGGCGATGGCGTCGAGCGTGTGTCCCAGGTACTGCTGGTGATCGAAGTCGATCATGGTGATGACTTCGGCCACCGAGTCGACCACGTTCGTGGCATCGAGACGGCCCCCCAGGCCGACCTCCAACACTGCGACGTCCACCCCGGCGTCCCGAAACGCCTCCAGTGCGATGGCCGTCGTGGCTTCGAAGAAGCTCGGGGGCGCGGGCAGGGCTCTCGAGGCGAGCAACACGCGTTCGGCGAGGGCGTCGAGTCGCGCTTCGCCAATGGACGCCCCATCGATCGCGAAGCGCTCTTCGAGTCGGACGAGATGCGGCGATGTGAATCGCCCCGTCCGAATCCCGGCCGCACGGAGGCCGCGTTCAATCATCGCCGTGACCGATCCCTTACCGTTGGTGCCCGCGACGATGATGGAGGAAAAGGCTCGGTCGGGTCGGCCGAGCGCAGCGACGAGTGCGCGAATCTGATCGAGGCCGAGCTTGATGCCGAGTTGTTCGAGCGAGAAGAGCGCCGTCCTCGCTGGATGCTGGCCTGCCACGTGCCCGCGAAATCTAGGCGCTGGTGGCCGGTTCGGCCGGAGGTGCGGCCACGGGCGGAGCGGGGCGGGCCGCCGGACGGCCCGTGAAGGCGCGCAGGACTCGCCCGAGGAACGTGCGCAGATCCCGCCGATCCACGATGGCGTCGAGAAAGCCTTTCTCGATGAGGAACTCGCTGGTCTGGAACCCTTCGGGCAACTTCTGACGGATCGTCTGCTCGATGACCCGTGGTCCCGCGAACCCAATCAACGCCTTGGGTTCGGCCAGGTTCAAGTCACCGAGCATCGCGAAGCTGGCCGTGACGCCGCCGGTCGTGGGGTCCGTGAGCAATGCGATGTACGGGACGCCCGCGCGATCCAGTCGGCCGAGCGCCGCACTGATCTTCGCCATCTGCATCAGCGACAGGGCGCCTTCCATCATGCGCGCGCCGCCCGAGCACGATACGACGATGAGCGGGGCGCGCTCGTCGAGCGCGCGTTCCGCGGCCCGCGTGATCTTCTCGCCGACGACCACGCCCATGCTGCCGCCGATGAACGCGTACTCCATCGCCGCCACCACGCACGGAATGCTCTCGATCTCGCCCGACCCGATCAGCACCGCGTCGTTGACGCCGGTCTTCTTGATGCTGGCGGTCAGTCGATCACGGTACGGCTTGGTGTCCGTGAAACTCAGGGGATCGGTTGAACGGAGCGATGCGTCGTGTTCCACCCACCGGCCATCGTCGAACAACATACGCAGCCGCTCGGCGGCGGACATCCGGAAGTGATGTGCGCAATGCGGGCACACCTGGAGGTTGCTGACCAGGTCCTTGTGGTAGAGCGCGCGGTTACACGAGGGACACTTGACCCAGAGGCCTTCCGGCACCCGGCTCGCCTTGTCCGGTGACTCGATCGGTTTCCGGGCCTTCTTGAACCACGCCACACGGGGACTCTAGCAGGTTGCCGAAAAAGGCAGCAACTGCCGGGAGACGTCAGCGGCGCGGGACGTAGTACTGCGTCCCGCGGCCCATCGTCCTGATTTGCCGCAGCAGATCATCGACGGCCTCGTCGCCCCAGGACAGGTCGACCTGCGAGGTTTCGACGACCAGGAGCGGCGTCGCCGAATAGTGAAAGAAGAAGTGGTTGTAGGCCTCGTTCAGCTCCGGCAGGTCTTCGATGTCCGGCATGATGACGTCGCTCTCCGGTTCGCGCGTGCGCTCGCGAATCCGGCGCTCGAGCAGGTCGCTCGGCGTCTGGAGGTAAATGACGATGTCGGGCTGCACGAGGTCGCGCGCTACGAGATCGAACAGTCGCTGGTAAATGAACAGCTCGTTGTCATCGAGGTTCATGAACGCGTACACGCGATCGCGCTCGAAAAGGTAGTCGCACACCGTGGACTGGCTGAAGAGGTCGCGCTGGCGAAGTCCCATCAACTGCCGGTGCCGGGCGAGCGTGAAGAACAGCTGCGCCTGGAAGGCGGCGCCGGGCCGCCCCGCGTGACAATCCGCGAGAAAGGGGTTGTCGCCGTCTTCCAGCACGACCGTGGCGTCCAAGGCGGCGCCCAGCCGCTCGGCGAGCGTCGTCTTTCCCACGGCCGGCGGACCCTCGATTGCGAGATAACGGAAGTCCAACGGCGCGAAGTATAGCAGCCGTACCTCGGCGTCCGGGGCCGGTATCCCGCGCTACGATACGGACATGCGCGTCGATCGACTGAGCAGGGTGGCAGGTGTGGCGGCGGTGGGGCTCGTTGTCGCCTTGGCGGACATCGCATGCAAATCGGTACCGCAACCGTCGCCTGTCCTGACCGCGCCCTTTGTCGCCAGCGCCGATCGCAAGCTCGGCTGGATTCTCCGACTGGAGCAACAACGGACATTGCGGGATCCTGATGTGCCGCCACGTGCCGTTGAGGCGGCTGCACCGCCGGCCGGGCGCCTGGCGGCGGCGGCCGCAGCGGATCTGGAGCAGCTCGCGCTGGATCCCGCACCCTCAATTCGGCTGCGCGCCGTCATCGCGATCGGGCGAGTGGGCATGGCGGACGGCGTGCCTCTCCTGCAGTCGGCCTTGCAGGATGCCGAACCTGCGGTGCGGCAGGCCGCGGCGTTCGGATTAGGACTGCTGGGGAGAGCTGACGCGGCAGGCACTCTTGAAATCGCGCTGACCGATCCGGACCCGATGGTTCGGGCGCGCGCGGCCGAGGCCCTCGGTCTCATCGGCGCGGCATCGTCCGCACCAGCCATCACGAAGGCCGCGGCCGGGTGTCCAGCTTTGCTGGCGCCGATCGACCCCGACGACCAGCAGTTCCAGAAGCCCGGCGAGATTGAGCTGTGCCGGTTGTCGCTCTACGCGCTCGTGCGACTGCGCAACTACGAGGCCCTGGCTTCGATCGCGCTCGATGCGCAGGGACAACCGGTGTCGCGCTGGTGGCCGGTGGCGTACGCGCTGCAACGTATTGGTGACCCGCGCGCTGCGCCCGCCCTGCTGGCCCTCGCGGCGACGCCCGGCGTGACCACAGCGGGATTTGCGCTTCGAGGTCTGGCGGCGCTGAAGAGCCCGTCGGTGGCAGCGCTCGCACCCTCGATTGCCGCCCGGTCGGACGTGGACATCAAGGTTCGGATCGCCGCAATCCGCGCCATCGCGCAAGTCGGCGGTCGTGCGGATGTGCCGCTGCTCATCGGCCTGGTCAACGACACTGCGCCCGGGTCGCCCCTTGGACTCGAGGCGATGGCCGCGCTCGGCGCCCTCAAGCAGCCGGAATCCTTCGACACGGTGGTCGACGCATTGACCGATCGATCGCCCGCGCTCAGAGCGGCGGCGATGGCCGCCGCGGCGCGTATCAACCCGGACGGGTTTCTGCTGATGCTGTCGGGACTGGGCGCCGACAAGGACTGGACCGTGCGGGCGGCGCTGGCCTCCGTGCTGGCCACGTTGCCGGCCGATCGTGTCACGCCGGCGCTTGTCGAACTCGCCGGCGACGAAGATGCGCGCGTGCACGGGCCGGCACTCGAGGCGCTTGCGGCCGTCAAGGCGCCGCAGTTGCGCGAGAAGCTGACCGCCTCGCTCACGGCGCCGGACTTCGCCGAGCGCGGCACCGCCGCGCGTCTGTTCGGTGATGCCAAGTTCGATGGTGGTGTGCCGCTGCTCGTGGCCGCCTACGCGCGTGGCGACAGCGATGCGGCGTACGGCGCGCGGCTGGCGGCCCTGGAGGCGCTGGCGAAGTACGGCGATGCCGACGCCGTGACGACGCTCCGTAAGGGGCTGGCGGATCGCGAGTGGCCGGTGCGGCAGCGGGCCGCGCAGCTCCTGACGACGCTCGGACAGCCCGACGCGCAGCCGGTGCGTCCCGCGCCGCTGCGACAGGAGGCCGCGTCGTTCGAATCCGCTGCGCTGTTGCACCCGCCGTTCTCGCCCCACGCGTTCATCGAGACCCGGTACGGCGTCATCGAGATTCAGCTCGACGTGGTGGATGCGCCGTTTACGAGCCAGGCGTTCATCACGCAGGCCCGTTCAGGCTTCTTCAACGGCATTCGGGCGCATCGCGTGGTCCCGGCGTTCGTGATTCAGGCGGGCGACCCGCGTGGGGATGGTGAAGGCGGGCCGGGCTACACGCTGCGTGACGAACTCAGCGCCCAGCCGTACGTCCGCGGCACCGTCGGAATGGCGCTGGATGGTCCGGAGACCGGCGGAAGTCAGTGGTTCATCACACTGTCGCCGCAGCCGCATCTCGACGCGAAGTACACCGTGTTCGGGCGTGTCGTGAATGGAGGGGACGTGCTCGATCAGGTCAAGCCGTGGGACGTGATTGAACGGGTGCGGATTTGGGACGGGGTGGAATTGCGCTGAGCGCCGAGGCCGCGAACGGCCCCGGCGCGTCGATCTTGCGATCGCTTGGCGCGGAACGCGAGCCGTGAAGCCCGCGTCCCGCCAGCTAGAAAGAAAGGGGGCAACGTTCGCCCCCTTTTCCTAGCGGGTGGGCGAGCTTACCGCTTCTTGCCGCCCTTTTTCTTAGCGCCTTTGGCTGCTTTCTTGGCCATGTTGTATGTCCCCCCTTTCGCTTTTGGGTTGCTCAGGCTCTCCACTCCAGCACGACGTCGCGGCCTTTCGGCACGCCCGACTCGCACATGAAGCGCCCTGGCTTCGTTGCAGCGGCGCGCGCATGACGCGCGCGCTCACCGACGAACTCACAAAAAAAGGGTGCGGCGTATCAGCCCGCACCCTGAAATCTCACTGCACGCTGGAGGCGCGACGACGGCGCACCGTGTGGCGCACCGCGTGTACTCGAGGACTGCCGTCGCTATCCATCACCAGAATGTCGCCAGAACTACGCTCATGTCGTCCGACCGTACCCAATAAGTGGGCTGAGCAGGTAGCTCTCACGCAAGATGTAGATTATGGACGAGTCTGCCGTGGTGTCAAGCACAAACTCGCGCTGTTTGTCAAAAACTTCAGGTTCGGAAGAGCGCGGTGATCAGAATGCACTCGTGCGAAGCGCCTGCTTCTCGGCATGGCGATCGATCGCGAGCGTGATCAACGTGTCGACGAGCGTCGGATAGTCGATCCCTGACGCGGCCCACAGTTTCGAGAACATGCTGATCGTGGTGAAGCCGGGCAGCGTGTTGATCTCGTTGATGAACAGCTCGCCCGTGGTGCGGCTCAGCAGGAAATCCACGCGGGCGAGGCCCGCGCCATCGATCGCGTCGAACGCGATGAGCGCCTGGCGGCGCACCTCGTCGGTGATCGCCGGATCGAGCGGCGCCGGAATCTCCGTCCGCGAGTGCGTGTCCACGTATTTCGCTTCGTAGTCGTAGAACTCGCGCGACGGTACGATCTCGCCGAGCACCGAGACTCGCGTGTGATCGTCCTGGCCAAGGACGGCGCACTCGAGCTCCCGCGCATCGGGCACCGCCTCCTCGACGACCACTTTGCGATCGAACTCGATGGCGTGGTCGAGCGCGGGTCCGAGCTCGTCGCGACTGCGCACCTTCGAGATGCCGACGCTCGAACCCAGGTTGGCGGGCTTGACGAAGAGCGGGTACGTCAACGCGCTCTCGACGCGGTGGGTCACCGCGGCGGGCGCGTTCTGCCATTGACGGCGCCGTACGATCTCCCAGTCCGGCACGCGCAGCCCGCGCGCCCGGAAGAGCACCTTCATGATCGCCTTGTCCATCCCGACGGCCGATGCCAGCACGCCGCAGCCCACATAGGCGACGTTCGCCAGCTCGAGCAGGCCCTGGATGGTGCCGTCCTCCCCGAGCGGTCCGTGCAGCACCGGAAAGATGACGTCGAGGGCGAGCCCCGTCACCGCGGCAGAGGCTTCGGCATCGTCGGCTTTGCCCGATCGCCGATCGAGCAGGATCAGCGTGTCGTCGCCGGGACGCGCAGGCAGCACCACGTCGCGGCCGGTGCGCGGCCGCGCCGCTTCGCTCCGCATCTGATCGAGCACGTCCGCGGCCGAGGCCGCCGATGGCGGTCGATCCGCGAGCAGCCAGCGGCCATCCTTCTCGATGCGGATGGCCACAGGCTCGTAGCGCGCGCGATCGACGTTGGCGAACACAGCAGCCGCCGAGGCCAGCGAGACTTCATGCTCGCCGGACCGACCGCCATACAGAATGCCGATGCGAAGTCGCTTCACGCGATTCCAGGATGCGATCGCCGCAGGAGGGCGGCGATGCGCGAGTCATTATAGGCTAACGCGGTGAGCGCGACGTTCGGCTTCGAGATTCTGGCGCGTGAGGGTCGCGCGCGACGCGCGCGTGTCACGTTGGCGCACGGATGCGTCGAGACGCCGGCGTTCATGCCCGTCGGCACCCGCGCGGCGATCAAGGGCGTGACGATGGAGCAGGTGAGCCAGTTGGCGCCTGAGATCATTCTCGCCAACACCTACCACCTGCACGTGCGACCGGGGGATGAACTGATCGCCGATGCCGGCGGCCTGCATCGCTTCATGGGGTGGGACAAATCGATCCTCACCGACTCAGGCGGCTACCAGGTCTTCTCACTCGCAGAGCGCAGGCAGTTGACCGAAGACGGCGTCGTCTTTCGATCGCACCTCGATGGCCAGGCGCTCTCGCTCACGCCGGAGTCCGTCGTGGACATCCAGTCACGACTCGGCGCTGATGTCGCCATGATGTTCGACGAGTGCCCGAGCTGGCCGGCGACACACGACATGACTGAGGCCGCGATGGAGCGGACGCTGCGATGGGCGCGCCGCGGACGCGATCGCTTTCTCGCGGTGTCCTCAGGCCAGCTGCCGGCCGTCGCGCGCTCCACCCCTGGCCAGGCCCAGTTCGGGATCGTTCAGGGCGGCACATATAAGGATCTGCGGGACCGGAGCGTGGCCGGAACCGTCGGTGTCGGTTTCGAGGCCTACGCGATTGGCGGGCTCTCGGTAGGGGAGCCCACCGACATCATGTATGACGTCGTCTCCCACACGGCCGACCAGCTGCCGGTTGACCGGCCCCGCTATCTGATGGGCACCGGAACTCCTGAAGATCTGGTCGAGAGTGTGGCGCGCGGCATCGACCTCTTCGACTGCGTGCTCCCCACCCGGAACGCACGGAATGGCCAGCTGTTCACGCGCAACGGACCGATTTCCATTAAGAACGCGAAATACGCACGGGACTGGGGACCGCCTGACCCGGAGTGCCGCTGTCCGACCTGCCGCCGCCACTCTCGAGCCTATCTGCGCCACCTTTTCATGGCCGGTGAAATTGCCTCGGCAACCCTCAACACGTTGCATAATCTGCACTTTTACCTTGACACCATGCAGGCGATTAGGAAGGCTATTGAGTTCGGAACGTTCGATTCGCTCCGAACAACTTTCCATCAGACCTATACCCGCCGACAGCTTGTCTAGATGACTTCAGCACTCACGCTCCCACTCGTCGTCGCCATGTCCCAGCCGGGACAGTCGCCCCAGAATCTGCTCTTGCAGCTTCTGCCGTTCCTGCTGATGATCGGCATCTTCTATGTACTGGTGTTGATGCCGATGCGGCGTCGCCAGAAGAAGATTTCCGACTTCCAATCCAGCATCAAGGTTGGAGACCGGGTCATCACCACGAGCGGGATTTACGGTCAGGTGACCAAGTTGGACGAGAAGTCCATCCAGATTCAGATCGCCGACAAGGTCCGCATCGAAGTCGCGCGCGCCGCCATTGGCGGCCTCCAGGGTGAGGAACCCGTCGTGCCGCAGGGCAACAACGGCCTCTAATCACATGTACAAGAACCTCAAGTGGAAAGTGCCGGCCATCGTCATCGTGACGGCGCTGGCTGTCTGGTCCTTCACGCCCCCGTCTACCAAGATTCGGCTTGGTCTCGATCTGCGCGGTGGTGTGCACTTCGTCCTGTCGGTACAGACCGACGATGCGCTGAGGCTCGAGACGGAGACGGCGTCCGAGCAACTGCGCGCCGCCCTCAAGGACAAGAACATCACGGTGACCACGACCCCGAGCCTGTCGGCGTTCACCGTCGCCGGCGTGGCGCCGCAGGATGATCAGCAGTTCCGGGCGCTGGCCGATACGATCGTCAGCACCGCGTTCACGCGGGACGCCAATGGACAGGGCACGTACGCCTTCCAGATGAAGCCGAACGTCATCATCCAGACGCGGGCTGATGCGGTGACGCAGGCCATCCAGACGATCGAGCGTCGGGTGAACGAGCTCGGCGTATCCGAGCCGATTGTCGCGCCGTATGGCACCGCCGGCGATCAGATCATCGTGCAGTTGCCCGGGACGCGCGATGTTGCGCGGGCCAAGCAAATCATCAGCAACACGGCCCTGCTCGAATTGAAGATCGTCGAGGCTGGCCCGTCGCCGGATGAAGCCAGCCTGCTGCAGCCGCACAATGGCCAGGTACCGGCCGACATGGAAGTCGTCCAGGGCATGGTGTCGCCGAAGGATCCGTCGCGGGCGTTCTATCTGGTTCGCAAGGTGGCGGCCGTGACCGGGCGGGACCTGCGCAACGCGCGTCCCACGATGGACGAATACAACGCGCCCGCTGTGAGCTTCACGTTGAACAGCGATGGCGCCGTGAAGTTCGGCCGGGTGACGCGCGAGAACATCAACCGGCAACTCGCGATCATCCTCGACAATCAGGTCCAGTCTGCGCCACGCATCGACAGCGAAATCAACGCGGAAGGCCGCATCTCCGGCACGTTCACGCAGCAGGAAGTGCAGGACCTCTCGCTGGTGCTTCGGTCCGGCGCTTTGCCGGCGAAGCTGAATTATCTCGAGCAACGCGAGGTGGGCCCCACGCTCGGCGCCGACTCGATTCGCGCCGGCGTCACGGCCTCACTCATCGGTCTGGCGGCGGTCACGCTCTTCATGCTGCTGTACTACCGCCTGGCGGGCATCAATGCCTTCGTGTCGATTGCGCTGAACCTCGTGATCCTGCTCGGGTTCATGTCGTACCTCGGCGCGGTCATGACGCTCCCCGGTATTGCGGGATTCGTCCTGACCATCGGCATGGGTGTCGACTCGAACGTGCTCATCTTCGAGCGCATCCGCGAGGAACTGGCCGCCAAGAAGAGCGCGCGCCAGGCCATTGCGGCCAGCTTCGATCGCGTGTTCATCACCATCGTCGACACGCACGTGTCGTCGATCATTGCGGCGGCGTTCCTGTTCCAGTTCGGCACGGGACCGATTCGCGGGTTTGCGACCACCTTGTTCTTCGGGTTGCTGTCGAACGTGTTCACGTCCGTCTTCGTTTCGCGCACGCTGTTCGAGTTCATTCTCTCGAGGCGACCGGCCGGCGCGACGCAGTTGAGCGTCTAGGCCGGGAGCTGAGTCATGCAGATTTTTCACAACGCAAATTACAACTTCATCAAGTGGCGCTGGCACGCCTTGATCGTGTCGATCGTCGTCATCTGGGCCGGCGTGGCCACCGTGTTCCTCCGCGGCGGCCTGCCGCTCGGGATCGACTTCACCGGTGGCACCGTGCTCACGGTGGAGTTCTCGAAACCGGTTGGGGAGGACGCGATCCGCAGCGCCCTCGGGCCGATTGGATCCGAGGCCGTGGTGCAGCGCCTGATGTCGTCCGACGCAACGAAGACCGACATCATGGTGCGCCTGCCGCTGACCAACAATCAGCAGGTCACGCTCGATGAGGGCGCGGCCCGAATCGAGCAGGCGATTCGCGCGGCCAACATCGGCGAGTTCACCGTCATCAGCAAGGACCTCGTCGGGCCGACCGTGGGGAAGGACCTGCAACGGAAGGGCATCTGGGCCACGCTGGCGTCGCTCGGCGGCATCCTGATCTATGTGGCCATCCGGTTCCGCCTGACGTTCGCCATCGGTGCGATCGTCGCCACGTTTCACGACATCCTGATCACGCTGGTCTTCCTGACCTGGTTCCACTACGACCTGTCCCTGAACGTGATCGCCGCGATCCTGACGATTGCCGGCTACTCCGTGAACGACACGATCGTCGTCTTCGACCGCGTCAGGGAAAATCAGAAGATCTCCCGGCGTGAGCCGCTGGACTCGGTCGTCAATCGCAGCGTGAATCAGACGCTGGGCCGCACGATCATCACGTCCGGCACCACGTTTCTGGCCGTCTTCGCGCTCTATCTGTTCGGCGGCGACGTGCTGCGGGGGTTCGCGTTCACGATGATCATTGGCATCATCACGGGCACGTATTCCACGGTCTTCATTGCCGCAGCGATCGCGATCATCCTGAGCCGGCGGCCGGCGCCGACCCAGGTCGGCGTGAAGGCCGCCGACGCGCGGCGCCGTCGCGCCTGAGCTTCATTTCAACGCCGCCGTGAACCTGCTGTCGGCGATTCTGCTCGGCACCGTGCAGGGACTCACCGAGTTCCTGCCGGTGTCGTCAACCGCCCACCTGCTGATCCTTGCCCGCTGGCTCGAGTTCAGTGACCCCGGCGGGGTCTTCACGGTCACGATTCAGTTCGGCTCGATTCTCGCCGTGATGTGGCTCTACCGGGTGAAGCTCTTCGGTATCGTACGGGGCTTACCGACCGATCCCGCGGCTCGCCGTTTCGTCGCGATGCTGCTCGTGGCGTTTCTGCCGGCCGTGTTCGCCGGCTTCTTCCTCGAACACTTCATCAAGACCATCCTCTACGCGAGCACGCTCGTGATCGCGGTCGCCTTCATCGTCGGCGGCATCGTCATGCTCGTCGTGGAGCGGTTCCGGCCCGTGCCCGTCGTGCATACGGCAGACCAGACGCCCTTCCCGCGCGCCCTGGCGATTGGCGTCGCGCAGACGCTGGCCATGGTGCCGGGCGTGTCGCGGTCCGGCGCCACGATCGTCGGTGGACTCCTCGCCGGCCTGGATCGGCCCGCGGCCGCCGAGTTCTCCTTCTTTCTCGCAATGCCCACGATGGCCGCCGCGTTTACCAAGGACCTCTGGGACGTCCGCCATCAGCTCTCGTCCGAGCGCGGCGTGGAGATTGCAGTCGGGTTCGTGATGGCGTTTCTCGCCTCGCTGCTGGTCGTCAAACCGTTTCTGCGATTCGTCGGTCGATCCGGCTTTGCCCCGTTTGCCTGGTACCGCATCGTCGCGGGTCTGCTGTTGTTGATCGCGCTCGCCCTCGGTGTGGGCTGATGTCCGCCAACCCGCTGCCCTGGCTCCGGCGAAGCTTCATCACGGGTTTTTTCGTCACCGTCCCGCTGGTCGTGAGCGTCGTGGCGATTGTCTGGGTGGTCCGCTGGGCCGATGGGCTGACGAGCGGCCTCGGCGAGCGGGTATTCGGTCAGCACGTGCCGGGATTGGGGCTGGTCACGACGACGTTGATTGTGCTGGCGGCGGGGGCGCTGGCCACGAACGTGTTCGGCCGCCGCCTTCTCCAACGTGGCGAGCAACTGCTGCTGCACGTGCCGTTGTTCCGGACGATCTACGCGCCGGTCAAGCAACTCATCTCTGCGTTTTCACCGGACAACGAAGGCGGCTTCAAGCGTGTCGTGCTCATCGAAGACGCGGCGCGCGGCTATGTGCTTGGTTTCCTGACCAAGGAATTCACGGTCGATCGCGGCGGCGGGCCCGAAACGCTGCTCGCGGTGTACGTCCCGACGAACCATCTCTACTTAGGCGACATCATCGTGTGCGCGCCGGACCGCGCGACATATCCGGATATCACGGTGGAAGAAGGCGTGCGGGTGTTTCTGACGGGCGGGATGGGTCTCCCGTCCCGCGTGCGCGTGCGGAAGCAGGAGTCGGATGCTGGAACCGGTTCCTGACGTGTATTTGTGGTTTGCCCTCTTTGCAAACGATTACCACGCCTACACTGCTCGGCTGCAATCACTCCACGAGCGGCAGTTGTTGAGGAGAAGGACGGACCAATGACGGTGAGATCGTTGCGCGTGTTGAGGACGATGATGATCGCGGCCATGACGGCTGCGGTGATGGGGGCGGCCGGGGCGGTCGTGGCAGCACAGGAATTGCCCGGGGCGCCCGTCTCGCGGCCCGGCGGTGAAGCCAATCTCGTGCTGCCCGATCTCAGTCAGGTCACCTTCCTGAACGGCATCGACGGACATACCCTTCTGCTCGTCGGGCTCGTCGTCTCCGCACTCGGTCTGCTCTTCGGCCTCGTCATCTACAAGCAGCTCAAGAATCTGCCCGTGCATGGCTCGATGCTCGAGATCTCCGAGCTCATCTACGAGACCTGCAAGACCTATCTCGTCCAGCAGGGCAAGTTCCTGCTGATTCTCGAGGCATTCATCGGCGTCATCATTGCCGTGTATTTCGGGGTCCTGCAGCATTTTCCGGCCTTGAAGGTCGCGATCATCCTGCTCTTCAGTCTCGTCGGTATTGCCGGCAGTTACGGCGTGGCCTGGTTCGGCATCCGCGTGAACACGTTTGCCAACTCGCGCACCGCGTTCGCCAGCCTCCGGGGCAAGCCGTTCCCCTGCTACGCGATTCCGCTCAAGGCGGGCATGAGCATCGGCATGATGCTCATCAGCGTCGAGCTCCTGCTCATGCTGATCATCCTGCTCTTCATCCCGCGTGACTACGCCGGGCCGTGCTTCATCGGGTTTGCCATCGGTGAATCGCTCGGGGCCGCGGCGCTGCGCATTGCGGGCGGCATCTTCACGAAGATTGCCGACATCGGCGCGGACCTCATGAAGATCGTCTTCAAAATCAAGGAAGACGACGCGCGCAATCCCGGCGTCATCGCGGACTGCACGGGCGACAACGCGGGCGACTCGGTCGGGCCGTCCGCCGATGGGTTCGAGACCTACGGCGTCACGGGCGTCGCGCTCATTTCGTTCATCCTGCTGGCCGTCGCGAGCCCGACCACGCAGGTGCAGCTCCTCGTGTGGATCTTCATGATGCGCATCGTCATGGTGATTGCCTCGGCCGTGTCCTATCTGATCAACGAAGCGGCGGCCCGCGCGCAGTACACGAACGTCGACAAGATGAACTACGAGACGCCGCTGACGCGCCTCGTGTGGTTGACCTCGATCATTTCCGTGGCGGCGACGTACGCGGCGTCGAAGCTGCTGATTCCGGTTCTCGGCGACGCCGGCGATACCACCCTCTGGTGGAAACTGTCGACCGTCATCACCTGCGGCACGCTGGCCGGCGCGATCATTCCGGAGCTCGTCAAGATCTTCACGTCGACAGAATCCGCGCACGTGGCGGAGGTCGTCACCTCGTCGCGCGAAGGCGGGGCGTCTCTCAATATCCTCTCCGGCCTGGTGGCGGGCAATTTTTCGGCGTTCTGGCTCGGCATGAGCATCCTGGCGCTGATGTCGGTCGCCTACGGCGTCAGCCTGCAGATTCCAGCCATCGATCCGACGAATCCCGCCGCCGGCGGCCTCATGCTGGCTCCGGCCGTCTTCGCGTTTGGCCTGGTCGCGTTTGGCTTTCTCGGGATGGGCCCGGTGACGATCGCCGTCGACTCCTACGGCCCTGTGACGGACAACGCGCAGTCGGTGTACGAGTTGTCCACCATTGAGCAGATTCCCAACATCAGCGCCGAGCTCAAGAAGACCTACGGTTTCGACGTGAACTTCGAACGGGCGAAGCACAATCTCGAGGAAAACGACGGCGCCGGCAATACCTTCAAGGCCACGGCGAAGCCCGTCCTGATCGGCACGGCGGTCGTCGGCGCGACGACGATGATCTTCTCCATCATCGTGGCGCTCACCGAGGGGCTGAAACCGGCCCTCGTCGCGAATTTGTCACTGCTCCATCCACCGTTCCTGCTGGGGCTCATCGCGGGCGGGGCGGTGATCTACTGGTTCACCGGCGCGTCGATGCAGGCGGTGACCACGGGCGCGTACCGCGCCGTCGAGTTCATCAAGGCCAATATCAAGCTGGAGGGGATGACCCGCGCGTCGGTAGAAGATTCGAAGAAGGTGGTCGAGATCTGCACGCAGTACGCCCAGCGTGGCATGTTCAACATCTTTCTTGCCGTGTTCTTCGGCACGCTCGCGTTTTCGTTCTTCGAGCCGTTCTTCTTCATTGGCTACCTGGTGTCGATTGCGCTCTTCGGCCTCTATCAGGCGATTTTCATGGCCAATGCGGGCGGCGCCTGGGATAACGCCAAAAAGATCGTCGAGGTCGAGTTGAAGGCCAAGGGCACGCCGCTGCACGACGCGACGGTCGTGGGCGACACCGTCGGCGACCCCTTCAAGGACACCTCGTCGGTGGCCATGAACCCGGTGATCAAGTTCACGACTCTGTTCGGCCTCCTGGCGGTGGAGTTGGCGGTGCAGTTGACGGCCGAGCAGGGGCCCATGCTGACGCACGTGTTGTCTGGCCTGTTCTTCGCCGTGATGCTGGTGTTCGTCTGGCGGTCGTTCTACGCCATGCGGATTGGCGCGAAGTGATGAGGGAATGGAGCCGGCGGACCGGCCGCTTGGTCCTTTTTGAGTCCGTTCCTGGAAAACCGGTGTCTAATCCGGTACTTGAGTTCGTTGACAGTCTTTTTGGTGTCTGCTTATAATTCCGGGCCTTTCGAAATCGATTCGAGTCGCGGTCAGGCGCCGGAACGCCGGGAAGTCCGCCCAGGGGGCAGAGCCCAGGCCGCTGATGTCTGGCTGGCCTCGAACCAGTTCGGCAGGTAGGTAAGTCGTAAGGAGGTTCGCCCGTGCCACGCGAGATGTTCGGCGATGTCGTTGACCCATCGGTCAAGGTGGGAACCAAGCAGGGTTACACCGTTCCGCTCTCGATAGCGGCCCACGCCATCGTCCTGTTCCTGCTCGTCGTCATCCCGTTGATGGCGACCGACATGTTGCCCACACCACAATCGGTCATGGCGTTCGTGGCAGCGCCGCCCCCCCCGCCGCCGCCGCCGCCGCCCCCGCCGCCGCCGTCGGCGGCGCCGCCGCCAGCGCCTGAGCCGGTCGTGGCGAACGTGAATGCGGCTCCAGTCGAGGCCCCGAGAGAAATCCGACCCGAGCCGCCGCCTCGAATGGCTGGCGTCGTCGGCGGGATTTCGGGCATTGCCGGGCCGTCCAATGGTGTTGTCGGCGGCATCGCGCCTCCGCCCCCGCCCCCGCCCCCGGCGGCGCCGCTCCGCGTCGGCGGTGACATCAAGGAACCGAAGAAGCTCAAGAACGTCCCGCCGGTGTACCCGAAGATCGCACAGGCGGCCAAGGTCCAGGGCCTGGTCATCATCGAGGCGATCATCTCCAAAGAGGGTGACGTCAAGGATGCCAAGGTGATTCGGTCGGTTCCGATGCTCGATACGGCCGCGCTCGATGCCGTCCGCCAGTGGAAGTACACGCCACCGCTGCTGAACGGTGTCCCTGTCGACGTCGTCATGACGGTCACCGTGAATTTCAATCTGCAGTAGGAGACGAAGTCACAGCGCAACTCGTTTCATTGTCGTCGCGGAGCCGTCTGGGTCATGGGCGCTGGCGGCCCCCTTCACTTGTTCTAGAACGCAACTTGGGTAGGTTTTCGGAGGCTGGAAATGGATCTGATGAAAATGTGGGCGGAGATGGGCCCAGTCGCAAAGGGCGTTGCCTTTGTTCTGGTGTTCATGTCGATGTGGTCGTTTGGTGTGGCGATTGAGCGCTTCTACACCTTCTCCCAGGCTCGGAAGCAGTCCAAGCTCTATGCGCCGCAGGTTGCCAAGCACCTCAAAGAAGGCCGCCTCAAGGACGCCCTGTCGGTCTCCCAGGCGAAGACCTACCAGTACAGCCACCTCGCGAAGGTCGTGCTGGCCGGATTGCAGGAATTCCAGTTCCAGCAGGAAGCCGGCGGCTCGATGGAGCGCGGTGACATCGTCGACACCGTGCGTCGTGCCATTCAGCGCGCCACCGCGTTGACCTCGAACGACCTGAAGAAGGGCATTCCGGCGCTTGCGACCATCGGCGCCACCGCGCCCTTCGTCGGACTGCTCGGCACGGTCGTCGGCGTCATCACGGCGTTCCAGGGTATTGCGGCGACCGGCGCCGGCGGCCTCGGTGCGGTGTCTGGCGGTATTTCGGAAGCGCTCGTCGAGACCGCGCTCGGCCTCGTCGTCGCGATCCCGGCGGTGTGGATGTACAACTACTTCACCGGCCGTCTCGAGTACTTCAACGTCGAGATGGATAACTCGTCCTCGGAGCTGGTCGACTACTTCATCAAGAAGACCGCCTAGGGATGGCTCTTGGCTCGTCAGATTCCCGCGTCCCGCGGGAGTCTGACTGCCAGTCCCTGACGCACCGAAGGAGTTTTTTGTTATGTCAATGGACGTAGGCGGCGCCAAAGGCGGCGTCAAGTCGGACATCAACGTTACGCCGCTTGTCGACGTGATGCTCGTCCTGCTCATCATCGTCATGCTGATCGCGCCGCTGCTGCAGCAGGGCGTGCCAATGACGATGCCCGCGGCGGTCAACGGGGTCGCGAAGCCCGACACGCAGGATCAGACGACGGTGTATGTCGATGCCAACGGTCGCCTGTACATCAACGCGATCGAGTTGTCGGAGGCGGAACTCATCCCACGCCTGAGCGCCCTCCTGGAGATCAAGACCGACAAGACGGTCTATCTCAAGGGTGACCGCGACGCCACCTACGGCTCCATCATGAAGATGATGGACGCCATTCATGGCGCGAAGATCGAAACGGTGGCTCTGATCACCGAAACCACCACGCCGGCTCAAGCGGCAGCGGGAGGCCACTGATGGCTCGCCACAACAAGCACCAACACCACGGCGCCGAGAATGTGGCGCACGTCACGAAGGCGGAAGTTTCTGCCGACATGAACGTGACGCCGCTTATTGACGTCCTGCTCGTGCTCCTCGTCATCTTCCTGGCGGCCCTGCCGCTCACGCAGAAGGGCATGGACATCAACTTGCCCCTGGAGACGACGAAGAACACGAAACAGGCCGTTGATCTGTCCCAGGTCGTGGCCGACTACACAGCCGATCATCGGCTGACCATCAACAAGCAGGAAGTGCCGATCGCGATGGCGCAGAGCAAGTTCCGCGAAATCTACGAGGGCCGGCATACGAAGACGTTGTTCCTGCTCGGTGCCGGTTCGGTCCGGTATGGCGAGATCATGGCCGTTATCGACGCTGCGGTGGGCGCCGGTGTCGAGAAGGTCGGGATCGTGACCGACGGCATGCGCCGCGAGGCCAACGGCGGCAACTAGCCAGGATCGCAGACCAATCCAGCGCAACTTGACCGGGCGGACTCCAAGGAGTCCGCCCGGTCTTTCCTTTTGGGCCGTAATCGAACGCCGTCGAAACCGGGAGTCTTAAGACTCCCGGTTTCATCCGATTTTCATCCGATTTCTTGGATTCCCCTGAGGCTCCGGGCTGCCGCCGTAGTCGATCGGCGGGAGCTCGGAGAAGCGCGGCTGATCGCGGGGGGCGACCGGCGAGGCCGGATGCCCAGGACGCTCGCACTCGGTCCCTCAGGGCACCTAACGAGTGTCCCGACTTCTGCCTCTGGCGCGCTCAGAGGCAGAAGTCGTCTGTGACCGTGGCAGTGGCTCCTCAGGCGGAGCGAGTACAAAGCAAGAGGCCCGTAGCGCTCAGCGCTACGGGCCTCTTGTGATGCGAACTGGACCTTCCTGCTAGTCCTTCTTGCCGCCGCCGGTCTGTGCCTTCTGGAGGGCCATGGCGCGGTCGCGCAACTGGTCGGCTTCCACCAGGAGCTGCTTGGCGTTCTGCGGCTCCTGCAGTGCCTTGAGCCGAATGAGGAGGTTCTTATAGGTAACGGCCTCGTAGTAGTCCTTGTTGAGGGCGAGGGCCTTGTCTTCGGACTGCAGGCCGGCCTCGACATATCTCTTAGCGACGTCTTTCGCTAAACTCTTGTCCCGCAGCACCTTGTCGTAATAGTAGGTGCCGATGGTGTGCCAGGCTTCCGGGTTGTTCGGCTCCATCGCGGCCCTCCGCTGGAACGCGTCGATGGTCTTGTCGAACTGGCCCTGACGGTTGTAGTAGCCGGCCATCAGCTGGTACCCGGCCGGGTCATCCGGCTTCACTTCGGTGGCCTTGCGGAACATCGCCTCGGCCTCGTCGTACTGGCCCTGATCCTCATAGAGCTTCGCGAGCGCCTGATAGTTGCCGGGCTCGTTCGGCTGCAGCGCGATGAGCTCCTTCGCCAGAGGTTCAGCCTGCGAGAAGTCGTTCAGCTTGTCCGACCCGTAGGCTGCAATCAGGTATTCGTAGGACAGCTTCCGGAACTGGGCGGCCTGCGGCTCGGAGGACGTCGCCAGTTTGTCGATGGCCTTGCGGTAGTTTTCGACCGCCTTCGGCAAGAGCGCGTCGTTCTCAGCCTCGCCCTTGTGCGAGGCCTTGTACATGCTGTCGTAGCTGTTCGCCAGGAAGAAGTACGAGAACCCGAAATCCGGGTTCAAAGCGATGGCATTCTCGAAGAGCGGCGCGGCGTCCCGGTAGGCCCCCTTCTGGTACATCCCGGCGCCGTCTTTGAAGGCCTTCAGCGACCGGATGCTGCTGATGGAGTACTTCCCGCAGCCGCTCGCTGCGACGGCGATGCCGACCGCGAGTACGACGATGCGGGTGAATCGGAACTGCATGCACGTCCCCTTTCGTGACGCCGAGGGCTTCCCTAGGCGAGCTGGCGAGGTGTAGAACCGCGTCAGTATAGTGACCGACCATACTATCGTCAAGCGCGTGAGAGCCGCTCGGACAGCCGGAATTCCCCACAAAACCGACCGTCGGCGGCGTTTCCGGTATCATGAAGAACGCAGCACGCCGGACGGTTCCGTTTTCCCACCCGGTCCTTCAGAGCTTAGACACCGGCCCATATGATCCGGTTCGATGACCTCATCGCCAAGGTCAGGGAGGCCCATCCCGACGCTGACCTCGAACTGCTTCGGCGGGCGTACCTGTTCTCCGCCTACGAGCACAAGGGCCAGACGCGCCGGTCGGGCGAGCCGTACCTTGTTCACCCGCTCGAGGTGGCTGACATCCTGGCGGACCTCCGGCTCGACGTCGTCGCGATCGCCGCGGGCCTCCTTCACGACATCGTCGAGGACACGCCCAACACGATCGAGAAGGTGCGCGAGCTCTTCGGCGAGCAGGTGGCGCACGTGGTGGAGGGCGTCACCAAGCTCTCCAGCCTCCAGTTTGCTTCGAGCGAAGAGCGACAGGCCGAGAGCTTCCGCAAGATGCTCATGGCGATGGTGGATGACATCCGCGTCATCCTCGTGAAGCTGGCCGACCGGCTGCACAACATGCGGACGC